>CAMCEP010000179.1 GCA_945873675.1 Asaia bogorensis | reverse complement strand
AATGGCTATGGGCGCAAGTGGCCTCTGCCAATCAGGCATCCTGCACGGCGCAGCAAAGCCTCGGCATGCGGGAAGCCTATCGCTATGTTTATTTCGTGAGGCCGCAGGATAAGGTGACGGCGCTGCATTTCGGGTAATGGCGGCCGCCTGGGCTTCAGGTTGAGCGTCCCGAAGCCCAGGAACTTATATTACGGAACGAGAACGGTGCTGCCCGTGGTCTTGCGCGCTTCAAGCGCGATATGCGCGGAAGCGGCATCCTTGAGTGCATAGCTTTGATTGACGCGAATCTTGACAGCGCCTGAGGCCACAACCTCAAACAAATCATTGGCGCGGGCCACCAGATCCTCGCGCTGCGCCGTATAGGTCGCAAGTGTGGGGCGCGTGACATAGAGCGAGCCCTTGGCGGCGAGAATGCCAAGGTCAGGAATGGCAACGGGGCCTGAGGCATTGCCGTAGGAAATCATCAGCCCATAAGGTGCGAGGCAATCGAGCGAGGTGAGGAAACTATCCTTACCGACACTGTCATACACCACGGGCAGCATTGCACCCTTGGTGATGTCCTTCACGCGGGCGGGGATATCATCGCTGGTGAGCAAGGCGTGATCCACGCCGTGATCTTTCACGAGTGCTGCCTTTTCCGGTGTGCTGACCACGCCGATCACGGTGCAGCCAAGATGCTTGGCCCATTGGCTGAGGATAAGGCCAACACCGCCAGCTGCCGCATGGATAAGGACGGTCTGACCGGCCTTGGCAGCGTAGCATTTCTTGATCAGGAAGGCGGCGGTCATGCCTTGCAGCATCATCGCGGCACCTTGTTCGAAGGTGATCGCATCTGGCATTTTCACCAGACGATCAGCCTTGATGGCGCGCGCTTCAGCATAGGCGCCGATTGGGCCGGTGGCGTAAGCCACGCGATCACCGACCTTCACTTCGGTGACACCTTCGCCGATGGCTTCCACAACGCCGGAGGCTTCCATGCCGATGATCGCTGGCATGCTGGGCGCCTTGTAGAGCCCAGTGCGGAAATAGACGTCGATATAATTCAGGCCAACGGCCTTATGCCGCACCAGCGCTTCCCCTGGCTTGGGGGCGGGAAGGGGTACTTCTTCCCAAACCATTTTCTCCGGGCCGCCGGGTTCATGGATGCGGATAGCGTGATTCATGGGGGTATCCATCAGGTGTTGAGGGGGAGGAAAAGCGCTCGGCTTTCAAGGTCCAAAAGATAACGCTTTGTAGCTGGTCCATCGCCGCCGGAATAGCCGCCCAGAGACCCATCGGCGGCGATGACGCGATGGCAGGGGATGAAGAGCGGAATGGGGTTGGCCCCATTGGCCCCGCCAACCGCGCGTGGGGCGGAGCCGACGGCGCGGCCGATATCAGCATAGCTGCGGGTTTCGCCCAGGGGGATGGCGCAAAGCGCTGCCCAGACACGTTTTTGGAAGGCAGAGCCTACGGGTGCCAGCGGCAAGTCGAAACTCATGCGCTTGGCGTCGAAATATTCTTGCAATTGATCCCGAGCCTGACGGAGCAGGGGGGTTGCTTCCTGATCGCGACCGCGACCCCAATCAAGCGCGACGATGGCGCCGCCATCTTCTGAGATGGTGACCTCACCAAGGGGGGTATGGAGAGAGAGTTGCGGCATGACGCTTGAGCGAAGTGGCACCAAGGCCGGGTAGCGTCAAGCGGCGCGGTTTTGACGGATGGCCCGTTAGGCGGCAAGGAAACGCGGTCAAGCAATTGGGGGTGAGCATGAGCGATCTGGAAGCGAAGGGGAAAGCTGCCTCAGACCCCCCACCATATTTTCAGGCGCATGTGTTCGTGTGCTGCAATCGGCGGCCGGAGGGGCATAAGCGCGGGTCCTGCGCGGCGCGCGGCAGTGAGGCGTTGCGCGATTATATGAAGGCGCGCGGCAAAGAATTGGGGTTGGCCGGGGTGCGGGTAAATATGGCGGGCTGCCTGGATCGCTGCGAATTCGGCCCAGCCATGGTGATTTACCCCGAAGGTATTTGGTATAAAATCGAAACAAAATCCGATATTGATGAAGTGCTGGAAACGCATCTTCGCCAAAAAGGGCGTGTGACGCGCCTGATGCTGACCGAACGCGATATACCTCCCGCAAAGGGATAGGGCATGGCGAGTGTTTCACGTGAAACGAGGCGATAGGTGAGCGCGGCCGATACGATCTATGCATTAGCAAGCGGTGCGGCGGCCGGCGCTGTAGCGGTGCTGCGCTTGTCGGGCCCGCGCACGGGTGAGGCGGTGAGGCGGTTGACCGGCAGCCTGCCGCCGCCGCGCCGCGCGAGCTTGCGGCGGCTCAGCGCGACGGATGGGGAGATTCTGGACCACGCCCTGGTACTTTGGTTTCCAGGGCCGGCTTCCTATACCGGCGAAGATGCGGCTGAGCTGCATTTGCATGGTGGGCGTAGCGTTATTGCGGGCGTGATGGAGGCTTTGACGGCTTCTGGGTTGCGCCAGGCAGAGCCCGGCGAATTCACCCGCCGCGCCTTTCTGCACGGGAAGATGGACCTGACCGCCGCAGAGGGCATCGCCGATCTGATCGCAGCCGAGACCGCGGCGCAGCGGCGCCAAGCATTGCACCAAGCCGATGGTGGCCTGGCCAATCTGTATGATGGCTGGGCTGAGCGCCTGGCGCGGTTGTTGGCGCATCAGGAGGCCGCGATTGAGTTCGCTGAAGATGGCCTTCCCACCGACCTAGACGCCAAAGCGCGCGCCGGGGCAGGGGCGTTGCGCGCGGAAATTAAAGCGCATTTGGCCGATGCGCGGCGCGGCGAGTTGCTGCGCGAGGGTTTAGTCTTTGCCATTATAGGCGCGCCGAATACCGGAAAATCTTCCCTTCTCAATGCCTTGGTCGGCCGGGAGGCGGCGATTGTGTCAGCGCGGGCGGGGACCACGCGGGATATTGTGGAGGCGCGGCTTGATCTGGCCGGCGTCCCCGTGACGCTTTCCGACACGGCGGGCTTGCGAGAGGCCGGCGATGAGATCGAGGCAGAGGGCATCAAGCGTGCCGAGCGCCGAGCGCAGGAAGCGCAGCTTGTCATCACTGTGTTCGCTGCAGACCAGCCCCCCGATGCCGAGACACTCCGCTGGGTAGGGTCAGAGGTCCTTGTGCTGGTCAATAAATGCGACCTGGCCCCAGCGCCTAACGCGATCGCAGATGTTCCAGCCATGGCGGTTTCGGCGCGTGAGGGTATTGGACTGAGCACACTAAGGGACCGCCTTGCTGAAGCAGCACTCCGCCTGACGGGTGCGGGGGAGGGCAATCAGCTGACCCGCCCGCGCCATCGCGCGGCACTGACCGAAGCGGTGACGCTATTGGCCGAGGCGGAGGGCGCCGGCCTTCCTGAGCTGACGTCGGAGGCGCTGCGCGCGGCCCTTTTCGCCCTTGGCCGCCTGACGGGGCGCGTGGGTGTTGAGGAAATTCTCGATATCGTCTTCCGGGACTTCTGTATCGGCAAGTAAAGCTGATATAGGCGGCACATGACGGGTGCGGATTTGATCTTTGATGTTGTGGTGGTAGGCGGTGGCCATGCCGGCTGTGAGGCCGCGGCGGCAGCAGCCCGCTGCGGCGCGCGCACCCTTCTGCTGACTCATAAAATTGAAACCATTGGGGAAATGTCCTGCAACCCGGCTATTGGCGGGGTGGGCAAGGGCCACCTGGTGCGCGAAATTGATGCGCTTGATGGCATTATGGCCCGCGCCGCGGATGCAGCGGCTATTCACGTCAAGATGCTCAACCTGTCCAAGGGGCCAGCTGTTCGGGGGCCGCGTGCCCAGGCGGATCGGCGACTTTACCGCGAGGCAGTACAGGCGCTGCTGCGTGCTCAACCTGGCCTCACCATTATGGCCGGCGGGGCTGAAGGGCTGGAACTTGACCAGGCTGGTGCCCTAGCCGCGATCATTACCGGCGACGGCCAGCGCATTCTTTGTGGGGCCGCGATTATCACCACCGGCACCTTCCTGCGTGGTGAGATCCATATCGGCGAAAAGCGTTACCCTGCTGGGCGCGTTGGCGATGCGCCAGCGATCGGTCTTGCGCTGGCTTTCGAGCGTTTGGGCTTGCCGCTCGCACGCCTCAAGACTGGGACACCACCCAGGCTTGATGGCCGGACGATTGATTGGCCAGCGCTCGAAGCACAGCCCGGGGATGACAAGCCCGAGCCGCTTTCCTGGCTGACGGAACGTATCACCAATCGCCAGGTGTCGTGCGGGATTACCGCGACAACGCCGGAAACCCACGCCATCATCCGGGCTAATCTGCAGTCAAGCGCCGTCTATGGCGGGCGGATTCAAGGGGTCGGGCCCCGGTATTGCCCCTCCATCGAAGACAAGGTGGTGCGCTTTGCTGAACGGGAGCGGCACCAGATTTTCCTTGAACCTGAAGGGCTTGATGACCCGACAGTCTATCCCAATGGGATCTCCACCAGTCTTTCAGAAGCGGTTCAGGAACAGGTGGTGGCGTCGATCCCAGGACTCAGCAAGGCCCGCATCCTGCGACCCGGCTATGCCATTGAATATGATCATATTGACCCACGCGCCCTGACGCCCGCGCTGGAATTGCGGCGAGTGCCGCGCCTTTTCCTGGCCGGGCAGATCAACGGCACCACGGGGTATGAGGAAGCCGGCGCCCAGGGCCTGATGGCCGGGATCAATGCGGCGCGCCGCGCCTCTGGCGCCTCACCCGATGCGACCTTCACGCGCAGTGAAGCCTATATCGGCGTATTGGTGGATGATTTGACGCTGCAGGGCGTCTCAGAACCCTATCGTATGCTGACCGCGCGCGCTGAACATCGCCTTTCGCTCCGTGCCGATAATGCTGGGCTTAGGCTCACAGAACGGGGCATCGCCTGGGGCTGCGTGGGGCCTGAGCGGGCGGGGCGGCATCGTGCCTTCGCTGTGGCAGTTTCAGCGGCTTTGGCGCGCGCCGCTGCGGATGGTGCATCTCCCGCAGCGCTGGCTGGCTTAGGGATTGCGATCAATCAGGATGGCCGGCGCCGTTCTGTGCTTGAAGTGCTCGCTCTCCCCGGCGTTGAAACAGGCCTGATCGAAGCTGCCTTCCCATGGCTGCGGGAACTCACCCCGTCAATTCGCGCTCAGCTGGAAGCCGAAGCCCTCTACGCCCCCTATTTGCGCCGGCAGGAGGCAGAACGACGCCTCCTGGAGCGGGAGGAGAGGGCCGCCATCGCCGCAACGCTCGATTTCGACGACGTGGATGGGCTTTCGGCCGAAATGCGCCAGCGCCTGAAAGCCGCGCGGCCCAGCACACTTGGCGCCGCTGGCCGTGTTCAGGGCGTCACGCCGGCCGCACTCGCAGCGCTCGCGGTCCATCTCCGACGCGACGCCCAACGTTTCACGTGAAACACTCCACGGAAACCATTGAACGGCTTGCAGCCTATCGAGATCTGCTGCTGCGTTGGAATACCCGTATCAATTTGATTTCAGCGGAAACCACCACCGAAATAGACCAGCGGCATATCGCGGATTGCGCGCAATTGCAGCCGCTTTTGCCGCCAGAGGGCCCAATCGCTGACATCGGCTCGGGCGCTGGCTTACCGGGCCTGGTGCTCGCTATCATGCAGCCGGAGCGTGAAATACATCTTGTAGAATCGGACAAGCGCAAGGCCGCCTTTCTGGTCGAAGCAAGCGCCCAATTGAAGCTACCCTTGGTGCGCGTGCATGCCTGTCGCGCAGAAAACGCCAAGCTTCCGCCCCTTCGCGCCATCACCGCCCGTGCCCTTGCCCCGCTGGTGGCGCTGCTGCCCTATGCGGCAGATTTCCTCACCCCGGGCGGCGTCGCGATATTCCCGAAAGGCAAGACCGCGGAGAAAGAGTTGACGGAAGCCGCCCTAGGCTGGCACTTCACTTGTGACCGCTTTCCAAGCACCACCAATCCCGAAGCAACCATCCTGCGCCTGAGCAATATCAATCGTGTCCAGCCCTAACCTCGCCAGGCCGAAAATCATCGCCATTGCCAATCAAAAGGGCGGGGTCGGCAAGACCACGACTGCGATCAACCTGGCGACTGCACTCGCTACCACGCGGAAGGTTCTGCTGGTTGACCTGGACCCACA
>CAMCEP010000178.1 GCA_945873675.1 Asaia bogorensis | reverse complement strand
CCACCGCAGGGCCAGTTTTCATTGCCGATCCCGGCGGGCTTGGGCCGCGCCACAAGCGCTTGGCGGAGAGCTTGATTGCAGCAGGGCAGGCGCGGGATTTGGCAGCCGTGCCCGCGCCCTTTGCGCGCGCGACGCTTGATGAAAGCGGGTGCATCGCCGCCGAGATCAGGCGGCGCGGCTTGCTGGGCTGAACCGCGCTTTCATGAGGATTTCATACAGCCAAGGTGATGCCGCAGGTGATCAGCCGAAAAACTGATCTATGCTGCGCTCAATCCCATAAGGTGCCGCCATGACCCGCAGCCTGAGCCTTGCCTTTTCGCCCCGCTTCATTTGCCTGAGTTTGGCATGCCTGGCAGCGCTCGGCTTTGGCTTTGCGCTGTTGATGGCACCAGGCTTCTGGACTGGCTTGGGCTTTGTCATCGCGGCGGCACTCAGCGCAGTTGGGCTCCGCGATCTGTTCCACCCAACCCATGCCATTCTGCGCAATTACCCACTCGCTGGGCGTCTTCGGTTTCTCATGGAAGAAATCCGCCCCGAAATGCGGCAATATTTCTTCGAAGATGAAAAGCACGGCACGCCCTTCAGCCGCGACAAGCGCGCCATCGTCTATCAACGCGCGAAAAAGCAATTGGATAAGCGGCCCTTCGGCACGCAATATGATGTCTATGACACGGGCTTCGAATGGTTGCAGCATTCGCTTGCCGCCCGCGCGCCTGCCCACGACCTGCCACGCATTCTAATCGGCGGGCCGGCCTGCACGCGGCCCTATTCCGCTTCGCTTTTGAACATCTCCGCCATGAGTTTCGGATCATTATCCGCCAATGCCATTCGCGCCCTGAACCAAGGCGCCAAGCGCGGCGGCTTTGCGCATGATACGGGCGAAGGCGGGCTCAGCCCCTATCACCGTGAAGCGGGCGGCGATCTGATTTGGGAAATCGGTTCCGGCTATTTCAGCGCACGCAATGCGGATGGCAGTTTTTCGCCGGAACGCTTCGCGGAAGTGGCGGCACTTGATCAGGTGAAAATGGTGGAACTCAAGCTCAGCCAAGGTGCCAAGCCTGGCCATGGCGGCGTACTGCCCGCCGCTAAAGTCAGCGCGGAAATCGCTGCCACGCGCGGTGTGCCGATGGGGCAGGATTGCGTTTCTCCGCCTGCGCATAAGGCCTTTTCCACACCGGTCGAGATGATGCGCTTCATTGCGGAGATGCGTCGGCTATCTGGCGGTAAGCCCGCAGGCTTCAAGCTTTGCATTGGTCATCCTTGGGAATTCCTCGCCATCTGCAAAGCCATGATCGAAACGGGGATTGCGCCTGATTTCATTGTGATTGATGGCGCGGAAGGCGGCACCGGTGCGGCGCCGCTGGAATTCATGGATCATGTCGGCATGCCGCTACGGGAAGGACTAAGCTTCGCCCATAATGCGCTGATCGGCATTGGGCTGCGTGACCAGATCAAGCTTGGCGCCAGCGGCAAGATCGCGACTGCCTTTGATGTGGCGCGCGCGCTGGCACTCGGCGCGGATTGGTGCAATGCCGCGCGCGGCTTCATGTTCGCCATTGGCTGCATTCAATCGCTCTCCTGCCATACGGATCACTGCCCGACCGGCGTGGCGACGCAAGACCCCTCGCGCCAGCGTGCGCTACGCGTGCCGGACAAGGCGCCGCGTGTGCATCAATTCCATGCCGCGACCTTGGAAGCGCTGAATGAATTGGTGGCCGCTGCCGGGCTTTCGCACCCATCCGAATTGCACGCGGACCATTTCAGCCGGCGCATCGCGCCAAGTGTGGTGAAAAGCTTTGCCGAGCTTTACCCGCCGATCACGCCCGGCGCGCTGCTCACCGGTACTGATGATCCGCGCTTTGCCGAGGCTTGGGCGATGGCAGATGCGCATAGCTTCGCCCCGCGCCGTGCGTGACTCGCTTATGGCAACGCTTGCGCTTCTGGGTGCGCGGAGCATTTTCAAGCCAAGTGGTACTACTTGGCGACTAGGAAAATGCGACTAAACACTGGTGCTGCGCGATGGCTTGGCGCTGTACATCGCGGCGCGCCACCCGCGGACGCCATGGTTTGCCAAGCTGCTGGCGCTTTTGGTCGCAGCCTATGCGCTTTCCCCGATTGACCTGATCCCCGATGCCATCCCGGTGCTGGGCCTGGTGGATGAGGTGATCCTGCTGCCGATTGCCATTTCGCTCATCGCGCGGTTGATCCCGGCAGAGGTCATGGCCGAAAGCCGCGTGGCAGCGCAGGCCATGGTGGAAAGGCCGCGCAGCAAGGCGGGTGCTGCCATTATCATCGGGGTGTGGGTTTTGGCCGCCGGGGCGTTGCTGTGGTGGGTGTTGGTCTGATCCGATGATCGCCGCCGGTTTCAAGGGATAGAAGGCGGAAATTCATGCAGCCCATCCGCGCCAAGCGGCAAGGGCACAACCTGTTGAACGGCGGCAAGGGGCAACGCGCCATAAAGATGCGGAAAAAAGCCCGGGCGAGAGCCTCCGCTGGCCGGTTCCCATTTCAACGCCGCACCCAAAGCTGCCGCTGAAACTTCCACCATCAGCAAATCAGCGATACCTGCGCGATGCTTGGCAGCGCTGGCGCGAAGCTGTGCCGCGGTTGAAAAATGCAAGAAGCCATCGCGCCGATCATCCGCGCTACCATGATAGGCACTGACCTGTTCGGCCGCGCGCCAATCAGCAGCGCGCACCAGGGTATAAATCAGCTTTTCCATAGAGTGTGCATAGACGATCACGCCTGCCCAGCAAAGCATAAGATAGGCCCGCGACCTTCCTGCTTTACCTTGCGGCGAAATCGCCTAAGCTTCATCACAGGCTGCGCCTTCGGGCAGGCGCGCCGCCATTCCCAACACTGCCCGCAGGTCCTTCTGATGCATTCGCTTCCGCTTGCCGGCATTCGCGTTGTCGAATTCTCTCACATGGTGATGGGGCCCACTTGCGGCCTGATCCTGGCGGATCTGGGCGCTGAGGTGATCAAGATCGAACCACCGGGCAAGGGCGATCGCACGCGCTATCTTGTGGCTTCGGGTACTGGCTTCTTTCCCGCTTTCAGCCGCAACAAGAAAAGCGTGGCACTGGATACGGAAAATGCCGAGGATCTGGAATTATTGCAGCGCCTGATTGATACAGCGGATGTGGTGGTGGAGAATTTCCGCCCCGGCGGCCTGGCCGCCAAGGGCTTGGGCTATGAAGCGCTTTCCGCGCGTAATCCGCGGCTGATCTATTGCTCGCTTAAGGGTTATCTGCCGGGTCCTTATGAAAATCGCACGGCGCTGGATGAAGTGGTGCAGATGCAATCGGGGCTTGCCTACATGACCGGCCCGCCAGGGCGGCCTTTGCGCGCCGGGGCGCCGGTGAATGACATGATGGGCGGCATGTTCGGCGTGATTTCGATCCTTGCTGCGCTCCGCCAACGTGAAGCCAGTGGGCGCGGGCAATATTTGCAGGCGGGGCTGTTTGAAAACGCGACGTTTCTGGTCTCAACAGCCATGCTGCAACAGGCCATTACAGGCAAGGCGCCAGACCCCATGCCGGCTGGCCGGCGCGCCTGGGGCGTCTATGATGTTTTCGACACAGCCGATGACGAACAGATTTTCATCGGCGTGGTGACCGAACGCCAATGGGAAATCTTTACGCGCGAATTGAATGAGCCAGCGCTGAGCAACCCGGATTATGGCAGCAACACGGAACGCGCCAAGCGCCGCGAAACCCTGATCCCGCTGGTGCAATCCTTCCTGAAGAAGCGCAATGTTGCGGAGCTTGAGGAAATGTGCGCCCGCGCCGGCCTGCCTTATTCACGCATCGCCAAGCCTTGGGATTTGTTCGAAGACGCCCATCTGCTGGCAAGCGGCGGCTTTCATGAAGTGACGCTGAGCGATGGCAGCCGCGCCAAGGTGCCGGCCCTGCCCATGCAATTCGGCACAGACCGGCTGCCCTTGCGGCACGATCTGCCAAGCCCCGGCCAGCATAATGCGGAGATTCTCGGCCCGTTGCGCAAGGCAAAGAATACCTGAAAATCCCAATAGTATTTCAACCCAGAAGGATAGCCACCATGCCGATCTATGCGCTTGATGATCTTGTGCCCCAGACACCCGGCAAGGGCCGCTTTTGGGTGGCGCCCGATGCGCAGGTGATGGGCCATGTGATCCTGGCCGAAGATGTGGGCGTTTGGTTTGGCGCCGTGATCCGTGGTGACAATGAACCCATCAGCATCGGCGCGCGCAGCAATATCCAGGAAGGTTCCGTGCTGCATTCCGATGTGGGTTTTCCATTGACGATCGGCGCTGATGTGACCGTTGGGCATCATGCTATTCTGCATGGCTGCACCATTGGCGATGGCGCTTTGATTGGCATGGGGGCGACTGTGATGAATGGCGCGCGTATTGGCGCGGGCAGTATCATCGGCGCCGGCGCCCTGGTGACGGAAGGCAAGGAAATCCCCGAACGCTCCCTGGTGATGGGCGCGCCGGCCAAGGTGATCCGCGCGCTTGACGCGGAGACCACCGCACGCCTGCTGGCTTCCGCCGCGCATTACGTTGAGAATGCGCGGCGCTTTGCCCGCGGTTTGCGGCGGATAGACTAGGCGCCTTCAGCTTGCGTCTATCTGCAAGCCTTCCTTCTTGATCACGTCGGACCATTTGGTGATTTCGCTGGCGACGAAGCCACCGAATTGCTGCGCGCTGCCCACCATGGGTATGCCGCCCAATTCCTCAAAGCGCTTCACGGTTTCCGGCAAGGCGAGCATCGCCATGACATCGGCATTGATGCTGTTGATTACCTCAGCCGGCATGGCGGCCTGGCCGAAAACACCGAACCAGGTATTCACTTCGTAATTCGCAAGCTCCGGCATGGTTTCACGCATGGCTGGCACATTGGGCAGCAGCGGGTGGCGTTCCTTGCTCGTCACCGCCAAGGGGCGTACGCGCCCACCTTGGATATGGCCCATGATGCCGGTCAGGTTATCAATCAGGAAGGTGACATTGCCGGCAAGCAATTCAATCTGCGCCGGGGCTGATCCGCGTGTTGGCACATGAATGGCTTGCGCGTTCAGCATTTGCAGAAACAGCACCGGCGAAAGATGCGTGGATTGGCCCACACCCGTTGAGACATAGGGTATTTCGCCCGGCTTGGCGCGCAGCATGGCGGCAAGTTGCGCCACATTCTGCGCTGGTACGTTATTGTTCACCACCAGCACATTCGGCCCTGCAATGGTGCCGGCGATGGGTGCCAATTGCTCTGGCCGATATTGCAGATTGCGGAACAGCGAATAGCCAATGGCCTGCGGGCCGATATTGCCCATGAGCAGCGTAAGACCATCAGGGCGCGCGCGCACCGCTTCCACGGTGCCGATGGTGCCGCCCGCGCCGGTGCGGTTTTCGACGACAACGGCCGTGCCCCAGCGCGGCTGAAGGAACTGCGCGAGCAGCCTGGCCATAATATCCGTGGTGCCGCCGGCAGCGGCGGGCACGATAATGCGCACCTGCCCCGATGGGCGCCAGGATTGCGCACGGGCGATGGCAGGGGTGGCGAGTAGCGGCAGCGCAAGCGCAGCGCGGCGAGAAAGCTTGGTCATTTGGATCCTCCCTGAATTCTTGCGCGCATCATGCCGCCGAAAGTCGTTTCCGGGAAGGCTTCAGGCTTGGCGCAATGCCGCCATCACACGGGCAAGTCCCGCCTCCCAAGCCGGCAGCGCCACGCCAAAAACGCGGGCAAGCTTGCCGTTATCCAGCCTGCCATCGGCCGGGCGCTTGGCTTTGGTTGGGTAATCAGCGGTGGCAATGGCATGAACCTTGGGGCGCGGGCCGCCATGGCGCGCGGCTTCGGTAAAAATCGCCTCGGCAAAGCCGTGCCAATTGGTGAAGCCGCCGCCGGTCGCGTGATAGGTGCCGGCGAAATCATCCCGCCAGCCATTTTCGCGTAACCTCGCCAGGATAGAGGCGATGGCATCGGCCAGATCAGGCGCCGCGGTCGGGCTGCCCCATTGATCTGCCACCACGCGGAGTTCCGGGCGCTGTTCCCCAAGGGCCAGCATGGTGCGTAGAAAATTCTTGCCCATGGGCGCAAAAACCCAAGCCGTGCGCAGCACAATGCAGCGCGGATTGGCCGCCTGCGCCGCCCATTC
>CAMCEP010000177.1 GCA_945873675.1 Asaia bogorensis | reverse complement strand
TCTTCGTCAATGCCGGCCAGCAGCGCACCGGCTGCGGGGGCAAGGCGCGCTTCCGTGTAGCGCATCGCCGCCGGCGGATCGCCATCAACCGAACCAAAATTCCCCTGCCCATCAATCAGCGGCAGGCGCATGGAAAAGGGCTGCGCCATACGCACCAGCGCGTCATAGATCGAAGCATCGCCATGCGGATGGTATTTACCCATCACATCGCCAACCACGCGCGCCGATTTGCGATAGGGTTTGTCAGCCGTGTAGCCGGCTTCCTGCATGGCAAACAGGATGCGCCGATGGACCGGCTTCAACCCATCGCGCACATCGGGCAAAGCGCGCGCCACGATCACGCTCATCGCGTAATCGAGGTAGGAGCGGCGCATTTCCTCCTCAATGGCGACCGGGGTCGTATCCTGCGAGGGTTGGCCGGGGTTTTGAGTGTCGCTCACGCTTGGAAACCGATTCTGAAAGCCGCGATTCCTGAGGGGTCACAGGGAGAAAACGTCATAGGCACCGTCAGGCGCGCCGCGTCAACCACCGCCGCGCTGCCCTGGGGCGCCCATCTTCAAGCCACTGAATCAGAAGGGGATTTCGTCATCCAGATCGGATTTCTTGGCATCCCAACCACCGGCGCGCTGGGCTGGGCGCGCGGCCGGCGCCCGATCCCCGGCGGGCTCACCAGGGTCATCCATGCCCCCGCCAGCGCCGCGCCCGCCAATCAGCTGCAATTCGCCGCGATATTGGCGCAGCACAATCTCGGTCGTGTAGCGGTCCTGGCCCGATTGGTCCTGCCATTTCCGGGTTTCCAGCTGGCCTTCAACATAGACCTCGCTGCCCTTGCGCAGGTATTTCTCGGCCACTTCGCCTAGGCGATCATTGAAAATCGCGACCGAATGCCATTCGGTGCGTTCCTGCTGATTGCCTTCCCGGTCCTTGTAGCGTTCAGACGTGGCGATGCGCAGATTCACCACCTTGCCGCCATTCTGGAAATTGCGCACTTCCGGGTCCCGCCCGAGACGGCCCAGGATAATGACCTTATTGATACCCGCCATGGCAAAGCTCTCCCAATCGCTTAGGCGGATGAATTACACGGTTTTCTGAGGCACGGCCATCCCGGAGGCCGCCTGAGGTCTTCCATCACGGCACTTTTTCTACCCGATCGCACGGGTCCGCCGCAAAAATGCCAATGGATAGTAGACAACTAAACCCCGTCACGCTAACGAATGACGGGTATGGTGAGAAGAGCCATCTGAGGATCCGGCCATAACCACTAGCACGCCAAGGTGAAAGCAGCAGAGATGAGCTTTCCTTATATCGACATGCTCCTCAAGCAATTGGCAGCCGGTCATGGTTCCATCGAAAAAAGCTTCGGGCGTCATATCCATTGGGGTTATTGGCCCGACCCGGCCACCGCCAAGCCTAGCTCAGCCGAGGATTATGGCACGGCGGCGGAACGATTGAGCCTGGAACTCATCGCGCTCGCGAATGTTTCTCCCGGCATGCGCGTTCTGGATACCGGCTGCGGCTTCGGAGGTACTATGGCATGTATGGAGGAACGCATCGATGGGCTTGATCTGGTTGGTCTGAATATTGACCCAAGGCAGCTTCAGCGTGCGGCGACATTGGTGCGACCGAACCACAGGGGAAGCATGGGCTTTATCGGGGGTAATGCCTGCTCCCTGCCATTTTGCGACAATAGTTTTGATCGCGTCATGGCGGTGGAATGCATTTTTCATTTTCCTTCGAGGCGCGACTTCCTGAACGAAGTGAAGCGCGTGCTGCGCCCCGGGGGTAGCCTCGTTATTTCAGATTTTGTGTCCCAGCCTGCTTTTGTCCCTATCAGCTTTTTGGCCAGGATGAGGCCGCTTCACAAGCTCAATGTCTTCGGACCATGTGATGTTTCCTGTACACCTGCCGATTACAGGCGTCTGGCCGCGCAAACAGGCCTGAAAATTACTGTGCTCAGGGATATAACGCCCCATACGCTGCCGACCTACGCCTTTCTCAAGCATCTTATTGCCGGTCCGACTCAACAAAACCGGCCTTTGTCCAATCTTAACAGGGTGCTCATCGGACTTTTGGATTTTTATGGGCGCAGCGGCTTGCTACGTTATAGTCTTTTGCGTTTTGAAAAGTCGGCATAGGGCAGAATGGTCAGGCCGCCTTATGCCCATGGTTGAGGCCAAAGCCAGGATTTTCATGCTTCCAAGCTTCCAGCAGTGCCGAGTGATCATGTTTGGAGGGGTGAAAATCCCGCCGATAAAAATCAAAATACATGGCCAATGATATACCCTTAACTATGGCCTGAAAGCTGGGACCAACCGCATTGGCGGCCACTTCATCTTTCTTTGGGGCCCGGCGTCCGCGCTTCATATTCTTGATCGAAGCAATGCAAAAAGCGATGAAGATACCGATACCACCGGTCAAAGTAACCAACCCCATCGCGAGACACCGAAGAAGCCAAGGCCAAACACCAGCCCCATAAACATGCGTGTAGACATCGAAACAAACAGCCTTATGCTCAATTTCTTCGGCGGCGTGCCACAGCCATAAATTGGCGAATTCCTTGTCTGTCGTCTCTTCGCGGGGCCACCTTCGACCGAGAAGCTCAGCGCAAAGGATGGTGGTCAGATGCTCAAGCGCGCATGTAACTGCAAGGCGGTATGCGGGCGGGCTGAAGCGTTCAGTAAACCAAAGCATGGATCGGGCGGCTGACTCGATCTCCGCCCCTAGGACATTAGCCTCTCGCAACGCTGCATTTGCCCGCGCGTGCTCCTTGGAATGCATGGCTTCCTGATGAATGAACTGCGCCACTTGCTCGCGCAAAACCGGATTGGTAATTTTGTCGCGATAATACGCAACAGACCGACAAAAAAATGCCTCCCCGGTAGGGAACAGGGAAGACAAGGCATTCAAACAATCTTCCGTGGAACGCGGCATAGCCGACCAGCGCCGTGCGATATGAGGCTCAAAGCGGAGCCGAACCCGGCGACGAACAATTTCAATCACATTCTGCATGGCGGGCTTGGTTCGACCTTTTCAACCCTGAATAAACCTTTTCAACCCTGAATAGGGCGCATGAGCTCTCATCAGCGCAATATTCGCCTATTTCTGTGTTAATATGACCCCTAAGATTGGAGTCAAGGCAAAAGCGCCTTTGGGCATTTTTTCCATAAAAACAGTTGGGAAGATTGCCCTAGGCGGCTTTCTATTCGCCACCACCGACCCGCAGCGCGCCAAATGCCAAGGCAGCGAGGCATAAGGCGCTGGTAACGCCCACGCCTGATAGGCCTTCCCTGCTGCTTGGGCGCCCTTCCCAAGCCACCCGATACCCCAATATAGGGGGCACCCTTCAGTTAAAGCAGGCGCCGGCAGTCCGGCCGCCGGCGGAGCCCTACCTACATGACCGGCCATATTCGCATCCGCGGCGCGCGCCAGCACAACCTCAAGAACCTCGATCTTGATATCCCGCGCGATACGCTGACGGTGATCACGGGGCTTTCGGGTTCCGGCAAATCATCGCTGGCTTTCGATACCATCTATGCGGAAGGTCAAAGGCGCTATGTGGAAAGCCTTTCGGCCTATGCGCGGCAATTCCTGCAATTGATGCAAAAGCCGGATGTGGATTCGATCGAGGGCCTATCGCCCGCCATATCCATCGAACAGAAAACCACCAGCCATAATCCACGCTCCACCGTCGGCACCGTCACGGAAATCCATGACTATATGCGCCTGCTTTGGGCGCGGGTTGGTGTGCCCTATTCGCCCGCGACGGGCCTGCCAATTGAAGCGCAGACCGTGTCCCAAATGGTGGACCGTGTGCTGGCCATGCCCGAAGGCACGCGGCTTCTGCTGCTGGCGCCCGTCGCGCGCGGCAAGAAGGGCGAATTCCGCAAGGAATTGGCCGAATTCCAACGCCGCGGGTTTGAACGCGTCAAAATCAACGGCACGCTCTATCAAATTGCCGAGGCTCCGAAGCTCGACAAGAAGCTCAAGCACGATATTGAAGTGGTGGTGGACCGCATCGTGGTGCGTGAAGGCATCATGCAGCGCCTTGCGGATTCCTTCGAAACCGCGCTTGGGCTCGCCGATGGCATTGCCTATGCCGAAAACGCCGATGGTGGGGAACGCACGGTATTTTCCAGCCGCTTTGCCTGCCCGGTTTCCGGTTTCAGCATCGAGGAAGTTGAACCGCGCCTTTTTTCCTTCAATTCACCGCATGGCGCCTGCCCCACCTGTGATGGGCTCGGCACGGAAAGCTTTTTCGACGCACAATTGGTCGTGCCGCAGGATGATGTCGCGCTGAAGGACGGCGCCATTATGCCCTGGACCGGCGCTTCTTCCCCTTATTACGACCAAACGCTGCAAAGCCTGGCCGCGCATTTCAAGGTGAAAATGACCACCGCCTGGCAGGAACTGCCGGCCACGGTGCGGCACGCCATTCTGCATGGCACAGGCGATGAGGTTGTCGCGCTTCACTACAAGGACGGGTTGCGCGCTTACGAAGTCAAAAAACCCTTTGAGGGCGTGATCGCCAATCTGGAACGGCGCTTTCGCGAAACCGATAATCCTTGGGTGCGCGAAGATCTCTCCCGCTATCAGGCGGAACGGCCTTGCGCCGCCTGCGCGGGGCATCGGCTGAAGCCGCAATCCCTCGCGGTGAAAGTGGCCGGGCGGCATATCGGTGAAGCCTCTGCCATGGCCATTCACCGGGCGCGGGATTGGTTCGCGCAGGTGGAAGAAACGCTCACGCCACAGCGGCGCGATATCGCGCGGCGAATCCTGCGAGAAATCAATGATCGCCTGCAATTCCTGGTGGATGTGGGCCTCGATTATCTTTCGCTCGCGCGGTCTTCCACCACGCTCTCAGGTGGGGAATCGCAGCGCATTCGGCTCGCGTCGCAAATCGGCTCCGGCCTGACCGGCGTGCTTTATGTGCTGGACGAACCTTCCATCGGGCTGCATCAGCGCGACAATGAAAGGCTGCTGGTCACGCTGCGGCGTCTGCGCGACCTCGGCAATACTGTGCTGGTGGTAGAACATGATGAGGATGCCATCCGCAGCGCCGATCATTTGGTGGATATCGGCCCCGCCGCCGGCAAAGGTGGCGGGCAATTGGTGGCGCAGGGCAAGCCATCAGAAGTCGCTGCTAATCCGGCAAGCCTCACTGGGCAGTATCTTTCGGGCAAGCGCCGCATCGAAATCCCCGAAAAGCGACGCAAGATTGACCCTAAGCGGCAATTGCGCGTGGTGGGCGCCAGCGGCAACAACCTTAGGCGCCTGGATGCGGCCCTGCCGCTTGGCACTTTTACCTGTGTCACCGGGGTTTCTGGCGGCGGCAAATCAACGCTGGTGATCGAAACGCTCTATAAGGCAGCGGCGCGGCGCCTGATGGGCGCGGCAGAGGTGCCGGCGCCGCATGATCGCATTGAAGGGCTCGATCACCTCGACAAGATCATTGACATTGACCAATCGCCGATTGGCCGCACGCCGCGTTCCAACCCCGCCACCTATACGGGGCTATTTGCCCCCATTCGCGATTGGTTCAGCGAATTGCCGGAATCCCGCGCGCGCGGCTACAAGCCAGGCCGCTTCAGCTTCAATGTGAAGGGCGGGCGGTGTGAGGCCTGCCAGGGCGATGGCGTCATCAAGATCGAGATGCACTTTCTGCCCGATGTCTATGTCACCTGCGATACCTGCAAGGGCAAGCGCTACAATCGCGAAACGCTGGATGTGAAGTTTCGCGGCAAATCCATCTCCGACGTTTTGGACATGACGGTGGAAGAAGCCGAGGAATTCTTCGCCGCCGTCCCCGCGATTCGCGAAAAGCTTTCGGTGCTGCGTAAGGTCGGGCTTGGCTATATCCATCTGGGCCAGCAGGCGACCACGCTTTCGGGTGGGGAAGCGCAGCGCATAAAACTTTCCAAGGAATTGTCGCGCCGCGCCACCGGACGCACGCTCTACATCTTGGATGAACCCACCACCGGGCTGCATTTCGAAGATGTGCGCAAATTGCTGGAAGTGCTGCATGCGCTGGTGGAGACCGGCAATACGGTGGTGGTGATCGAACATAATCTGGAAGTGATCAAAACCGCCGATTGGGTGCTGGATCTGGGCCCCGAGGGCGGCGAAGGCGGCGG
>CAMCEP010000176.1 GCA_945873675.1 Asaia bogorensis | reverse complement strand
CGCATCATAGAATTTCTTGGAAACGGCAACGTCATCCGCGCCGACAAAAATATGAGAGAACATTTCCACCCCATCATGTTGAACGCCCCGTGAAGGGCGATAGTCCATCTTCCGATACCGGGCGCCGAATGCAAGCGCCCAAACCCGCTATTCAGGCTTCAGCCCCACTGCACGCACCACCGGGCCCCATTTCGCCATATCGGCTTCCATTGCCGCGCGCATGCCGGCGGGGTCCTTGTGCCAGACCTCGGCACCCTGGCGGCGAATACGCTCAGCCACATCGGTTTCGGTGACGATGCGGCGAATGCCGGAAGAAAGCCTTTCCATCACTGCCGGCGGCAGATTGGGCGGCGCGATGAAACCGAACCAGAGATACATCTCAAACCCCGGCACACCGGCCTCAGCAAAAGTAGGCACATCGGGCAAAGCGGGATCGCGCGCGCTACCGGTCACGGCAAGGGCGCGCATCTGGCCGCCGCGAATATGGCCGATGGAATTCGGCACATTATCAATCAGCATATCAATGCGCCCGGCGATGATTTCGGTGCCTGATGCCGCGCCGCCACGAAACGGCACATGGGTAATGTCAACGCCGGTCATGTGCTTCAGCAATTCGCCCGCCAGATGCGGGCTGCTACCGCTGCCGGAGCTAGCGAAAGTCATGCGCCCCGGCTGGGCGCGGGCGCGTTCCAGAATTTGTTGCAGACTTGTCAGGCCGCTATTCGGGTTTACCACCAGCACATTCATGAGCCGCGCCGCTATGCCCACCAGGCTGATTTCCGTGCGCGGATCATAGCCCATATTCGGATAGACAAAGGGATTGACCGACAGGATCGGTGTATTGCCGATGCCAATCGTGTAGCCATCAGGCGCTGAGCGCGCGACATTGGTCGTGCCGATATTCCCCGCAGCACCTGGGCGATTTTCCACCACACCTGGCTGGCCGAACACCTCCGGCATCTTATCCGCGACCCAGCGCGCCAGCATGTCGTTGATGGCACCAGGCGGGTAGGGCACCACAATGCGAATGGGGCGGTTGGGGAAGGCTTCTTGCGCGTGCAGCGCCGGTGCGGCCAGCAAACCTACTGCACCTGCACCCATCAGGGCACGACGAGACATGGCCATGGCGTATCCTCCTTCTGTTTCGGGCTTCTCACGCGCCCTTATGATGGGAGCCTAAAGCCCCTTCCTGGGCGGCACCACTATCAAGATGCTGTGAAGCATGCCGGTGGGAAGTTTATCGCGTGGGGCAGCGGCTATTGCTGCTGATATCCACAGCAAAAGTTCTGCCGTTCAGGCTACCTTGTTGAGCCCATTGGATGACGGAGCATCGCCACCAACACTCGGAAGAGGGGCAGCTTCCTTTTTGGGCGGAAGCGGGGCGACCGGACGGTCCGCGCCTGAAGGTTCGGCGACAAAGTTCAAAAGCTGTATGTCCGAAGGCAGTTCGGCGCCAAAAAGTACTGATTCGCGATAAGCCTTGAGTTCCCGAGGGGAGGGTAGGCTTACGCTTACGCGGCCTGATGAATCGCGGAACTCGATCACTACCATGCCCAAATCCGGGTCAATACGCATACGCGGATTGGCAGGCCCGAGGTCTGCGGAGGCTGTAGGAGGCACTGAACCGGTAGCGCGCGGGGCCCCTACCGACCCGGAAGAAGGTCGGAGACCTTCTTGGGAGGGGAGTTGGGGGGATGAAATGAAGTTAATCATTTGCGTGATCTCAACTCTATTTCGTATCCAGCAGGCACGCGAGAGTCAAGAAATTTTTTTATTTTGTATCGAAATCTTATCGCTACGATAGGGATATGATAACAAGCCTAGCCGTTTTAAGATTGTGGAAACTTAACTCCCCCAAAGATTGAGCAGGTAATGTGCATATGAAACTATCATTCCATGCCGATGGACGTCCTAATCCGATCCTGGAGGTAGGTGACCTCGTTCGCCTTATCAGATCAGAGGCCGGCTCCTCACCCACCGCTGTGGCAGGGGAATGGGGAAAAATCCGCCGTATCACTGAAAGGGGTGCTCTCGATATAGAGCTTGCCGGGTATTCCCGCCCACGCGGTGTGGCTCTAGCCCTGGTGAGGGACTTCCCTCCTTCCTATGTCATTCCGTGTGATCACCGCGGATTGGCGCTTGAATTGCCGAAATGGGCCAATTGGCGGGATTCACCCGGAACGGGTCTCCGAGACCGCAAGTCCGGACTGTAGATTTGGGACCAAGATAACGTTTTTAGACTAGTCTCAAGCCAAGCGGGCCCATCTGGCTTGAAAATGCTTGTTTTCTGGCCGCATTTTCCGAGCCGCCGAGTGGTTCCCACTTGGCTTGAAAATGCTTGTTTTTGGGTCGCATTTTCCGAGTCGCCAAGTGGTTCCCACTTGGCTTGAAAATGCTTAAACCCCCGGATTGTTGTGGGCTTCAGAGCGGGGCTAGCCCATGAAGTTCATGCTGCCGCAAGCCACGCCTTACCCTATCACCCCGCCATCAGCGGCTTGCGGGAAGCGCAGAATTCCTCCGCCGCCGCGATATAGCGCGCGAGTTCCGCCTCACCCACCGGCAGGCTAAGCGCCACCATGCCGCGCCGCGCGATGTAAATCCCGGCCTTCATCATATCCAGGAAGAACAATTCCCGAAGCCCTTCCTCCTGCGCGGTCGCGGTATAGGGGCGCAGGATCTGCCCCAGGCGGAAATGCGGCTGCACCATGCTGCCAATGCCGGTGAATTGCATGGCAACACCATGCTTGGCGCAAATCGCGTTCAGCGCATCACGCAGCCCATCGCCGCGCTTGCGCAGCGCCTCTGCCGCGCTGTCATCAAAAATCTCGCCCATGGCCAGCATGCCCGCGGACATGGACAGGACGTTGTTGTTGAAGGTGCCGGAATGCACCAAAGCGCCGGGCTTGTGCGAGTCAAAGACAGACATGACATCCGCGCGCCCGCCAAAGGCGCCGAAGGACATGCCGCCCGCGATATATTTGCCGAGGGAGACAAGATCAGGCGTGATGCCATGCAGCTTTTGCAGGCCACCTGCCGTATGACGGCTGGTCATCACCTCATCGAAAATCAGCATGGCGCCCACTTCGCGCGTGGCGTCGCGCAGCCCCGCCAGGAATTCGCGCGAGCCAGGAATGCAGCCGCCGCTGCCCATCATGGGTTCCAGCAATACAGCAGCCAGATCAGCCGCGTGTTCGCGGATCAGCGCCAGTGTGCCGGGCAGGTCATTATATTCAGCAAGCGTCACCGAAAACGGCGCATTCACCACACTGCCACCGGTGACGAAGCTCATTACCCCGCCATGATAGCCGCCACGGAAGGCGATGATCTTGCTGCGCCCGGTATGCGCGCGCGCGGCCGCGACGGCCATCAGATTCGCCTCGGTCCCGCTATTGGTGAAGCGCACCATTTCTAGCGCGGGGAACCGCGCGCAGAGAATGGCGGCAAGCTTCGCCTCATTCTCGCCGACTGACGCCAGGCTGATGCCGTTCTGGATCACTTGGAACAGCAGCGCCTGAATGCGCGGATCAGAATGACCAAACAGCCCCGCTGTATATTCGCCGCAAAGGTCGAGGTATTTGTTGCCGTCAATATCTTCCAGATAACAGCCCTGGCCGCTTTTCATGGCAGTCGGGAAGGGCGTGTAGAATAATGTGCTGCGCGTATTGCCGCCCGGCATCACGGCGCGGGCTTTCTCGTGCGCGGTGGCGCTATTGGGGCGGGCGCGGGAATAATTCTCCCGCGCTTCGGCCAATGCCGCTTCCAGATCGGAATTGCGCGGCGCGGCGGATGCATCAAGCGGCGGTGTCATACGCTTCACTCCTTATTCTGGGGCGGGTCGCTGCTGCGCAGAGCCATGGTTTCTTCCCGCCTTGGATGGCCACTTCATCATGTTTTCTGGCGTCGTGCATCCCTTTTATCGGGGCCTTGCTTTGCACCGGCGGCAGGCGGGTGGCATAAGCGCGCGGTGCGGATTCTCTATCACCTTCCCCTCTCTCCCTATGCGCGCAAGGTGCGGCTTGCTCTGGCGGAAAAGCGCATTCCCTTTGATCTTCGGGTCGAAAGGGTCTGGGAAAGGCGCGAGGAATTCCTGGCCATCAACCCTGCCTGTACGGTGCCGGTGCTGCAGGAAGAAAACGGCTTTTGCATCATCGATTCCTACGCCATCTGCGAATACCTGGATGAAGCCTATCCGGATATGCCGCTGCTGGGGCGGTCACTTGGGGAAAGGGCGGAAATCCGGCGCCTGGTGGCCTGGTTTGATGGTAAGTTCCACCTGGAAGTCGGGCGGAACCTGCTGTTCGAAAAGCAGATGAAGCAGCTTATGGGCCGGGGGAACCCAGACGCCGGGGCCATTCGTGCCGGCTATGCCAATTTGCGCCCGCATCTGGATTACCTAGGATGGCTTGCGGAAACGCGGCCCTGGCTGGGGGGCAATGCCCTTTCACTCGCGGATTTGGCGGCGGCGGCGCATCTGTCCGCGCTGGATTACCTGGGCGATGTGGATTGGGCGCTGAATGATGCCGCCAAGGATTGGTATGCGCGGGTGAAATCCCGGCCATCCTTCCGGCCCCTGCTGCAGGACCGGATCAGCGGCCTGATCCCGCCCGAACATTATGCCGATTTGGATTTTTGACGCTTTTTTCTTGAATATAAGACAACGCTAATTTATCTGGTGGGTGAGTGTTCCAGGGAACCCCGCCATGACCACCGAAACCATTTCCGCCCGTGAGGCCGCCGGCCTGATCGCTAACGGGGAAGCCGTGCTGGTGGATATTCGCGAAGCGGATGAACGTGCGCGGAGCCATGTGCCGGGCTCAGCCCATGCGCCGGCCTCTCGGCTGGGGAGTGGCCCGCTTGGCATCCCAACTGGGTCCACGGTGATTTTCCATTGCCAATCGGGCAGCCGCACGGTGCAGAACGCGCCTGCCTTGGCCGCCGCCGTGCCTGGCTGTCGCGTGATGCTTGTGGAGGGTGGGATTGGCGCGCTGAGTGCCGCCGGCGTGAAACTCGCGGAAGACAAACGCGCACCATTGCCCATCATGCGGCAGGTGCAGATCACTGCGGGTAGCCTGGTGGTGCTTGGCGCAGCACTGGGCGCGCTTGTGGACCCGCGCTTTCATGGGCTTTCCGCTTTTGTCGGTGCGGGCCTGGTTTTTGCCGGCATTATGGGGCTTTGCCCCATGGCAAATTTGCTGGCGTTGATGCCGTGGAATCGGCGCGCGGCGTAATCTGGCCGCGCGCGACTTTTCTCAATCCACCTTGGCGCCGGATGCGCGGATCAGCGGCGCGAAGGCGGCTTCATTATCGGCGCGGAATTTCACGAATTCCTCTGGCGTCGTGTACCAGGTGGTCGCGCCATTATCGTAGAAGCGCTTCTTGATATCCTCACTGTCCAGCGATTGCTTCGTCAGTTCATTGATGCGCCGGATGAGTGCGGGGGAAATCCCAGCCGGCGCGCAAACGCCACCCCAGGAAGAAATTTCAAAGCCGGGCAGGAATTCCGCCAAGGCAGGAATTTCAGGTGCTTGCGGGCTACGCTGCGCGCCCGTAACCGCCAGCGCGCGCACCTTGCCATCACGCGCCAAGGCCAAAGCCTGCGGGATATTGTCAAAAATCATGTGCACGCGCCCGCCCGCCAGATCAATATGCGCCGGCGCCGCCCCGCGATAGGGCACATGCAGCATATCCACGCCAGCGAGGTATTTGAACATCTCACCGGAAAGGTGAACCGTGGTGCCGGACCCGGATGACGCAAAGGCATATTTGCCCGGATTGGCCTTCAGCAAAGCGATCAGTTCAGGGACGGTCCGCGCCGGAACATCATTGTTCACCACAAGCATATTCGGCAATTGCCACAGGCCGGAGATCAGCGCGATGTCGCGCGCGGGGTTGTAATTCAGCCGCGAATAAAGTGTGGGCGAAATCGCAAGCGGTGCAACCGATGCAAGCCCAATGGTATTGCCATCCGGCGTGGACCGCGCAATCGCTTCCGTCCCCACATTGCCACCAGAACCAGAGCGATTTTCGACCACGAATTGCTGGCCGGTGATCTCGCTCATTTTAATGCACCAGATGCGGGATAGGATATCCGTGCCACCCCCTGGCGGGAAAAGCCCGATGAAGCGAATGGGGCCCGTTGGCCAATTGCCCTGCGCGCTGACAAGGG
>CAMCEP010000175.1 GCA_945873675.1 Asaia bogorensis | reverse complement strand
GTGGATATCATCCTGACCAATAACGGCTATCGCGTGGTCAATCTGGGCATCAAGGTGCCGCTCACTGAAATTGTGAGCGCCGCGCGCGAACACAAGGCGCATGCGATTGGCATGTCCGGTTTGCTTGTCAAATCAACCGTGGTGATGCGCGAAAATCTGGAAGAAATGTCGCGCCAGGGTGTGGATATTCCCGTGCTGCTGGGCGGTGCCGCGCTGACCCGCAATTACGTCGAAGATGATTGCGTGCGTGCCTATGCTTCCGGGCGCGTTGCCTATGCGCGTGATGCCTTTGATGGCCTTCATCTGATGGACAAGGTCATGGGCAATGGCTTTGATGATTATCTGGCCGC
Organism: Asaia bogorensis; assembly: GCA_945873675.1. GTDB lineage: Bacteria > Pseudomonadota > Alphaproteobacteria > Acetobacterales > Acetobacteraceae > Neoroseomonas > Neoroseomonas bogorensis_C. Next base: position 5,817 of record CAMCEP010000175.1, on the reverse strand, counting down.
GCTGCAAACCAAGCGTTCCGGCAAGGCGCGCAATGAAAAGCGCACGCTCGGCACGGCGGACCCGCGCGGCTTTGCCCCCGTTGATGTGAAATACGCGCAAACGCGCCGCCGGCGCGTGGCCGCCGAAAGCCCTGTGCCAACGCCACCCTTCTGGGGGGCGCGCGTTTTGGAAGCCGCGCCCAAGGCGCTGGTACCCTTCATTAATGAACGCAGCCTCTATCAATTCCAATGGGGTTTCCGGAAGGCGGGGCGTTCGCTTGAGGATTTTCTCGGCTGGGCCAAGCAGGAATTGCGCCCGGTGCTGAAGCGCATGCTGGCACTTGCGGAAGACCAAAATATTCTGAAGCCGCAAGCGATTTACGGCTATTGGAAATGCGCCGGCCAAGGCAATGATCTGATTCTGTTTGCCGAAGATGGCGTCACCGAGGTCTGCCGCTTCAATATGCCCCGTCAGCCCAAGGAGGATGGCGATTGCATCGCCGATTTCGTGCGCGATGTGGATGATGGGCCCGGCGCGCGTGATGTGATCGGCCTGCAAGTGGTGACTGTTGGCCAAAAAGCATCCGATATCGCGCGCGTGTGGTTTGAGGAAAACCGCTATCAGGATTACCTTTATTTGCACGGGCTTTCGGTGGAAATGGCGGAAGCGCTGGCGGAATATGTCCATAAGCGCATCCGCGCCGAATTGGGTTTCGCGGCCGAGGATGATCGCGACATCGAAAAAATGCTCCAGCAGGGCTATCGCGGTGGGCGCTATTCCTTTGGCTATCCGGCCTGCCCGAAGCTTGAGGATCAGGAAGGCCTGCTGCGGCTTTTGGACGCTGAACGCATTGGCGTTTCGCTCAGTGATGAATGGCAGCTCCATCCTGAACAATCCACCAGCGCCATTGTGTTGCACCACCCACGGGCAAAGTACTTCTCGGTCTAGGCCTGCTGGGGTAAACCCCCGCCATGGTTGAACCTCGGCAATCCAGCGCCGCGCGGCTCGCTGCGGGAAGCGTGGCGGTTGCGGTGGCGGTTCTCGCACTCAAGGCGATTGCCTGGTGGGTCACCGGGTCTGTCGCGCTTTACGCCGATGCGCTGGAAAGCATTGTCAATGTCGCGGCGGCACTCGCTGCGTTGCTGGCGGTGCGGTTATCCGCCCTGCCGGCGGATGCCAACCACCCTTATGGCCATTCCAAGGCTGAGTATTTCTCGGCCGTTCTGGAAGGCGCGCTGATCATCGTGGCGGCGCTGCTCATTTTGCATGAGACCTGGGCGGCCTATCTGGCGCCGCGTGCGCCGGAGCAGGCCGGTATTGGCCTGGCGGTGGCAGCGGTGGCGAGTGGCATCAATGCCATTTGGGCGTTTTTTCTGACCCGGCGCGGCAAGGCCCTGCGTTCCCCGGCGTTGATGGCCGATGCGCGGCATTTATGGTCGGATGTGGTGACCTCGGTCGGCGTACTGTTGGGCGTTGGGCTTGTCGCGCTCACTGGCATTTTGTGGCTCGATCCCCTGCTGGCGGCGCTGACGGCGGTGAATATTCTGTTCTCGGGCTGGCAATTATTGCGCGAAAGTGTCGGCGGGCTGATGGATGAAGCCGTGCCGCCCGCCACCATGGAACGCATCCGGCGCATTGTCGCTGAACAGGCATCTGGCGCGATTGAGGCGCATGATTTGCGTTCCCGCCATGCCGGCCGGCATACTTTTCTGGAATTTCACCTGGTGGTGCCGGGCGACATGAGCGTGCGTGAAAGCCATGAGATTTGCGACCGGATCGAAGCTGCGCTGAAGGCGGAGCTTGAGGGTGCGATCATCACCATTCATGTCGAACCCGAAGCCAAGGCGAAGCAACAGGGGGTGCCGGTGCTGTGAGGGGGGCGCCGCGCGGCTTTGGGCTGTTTGCGTCGGTGGCGCTGCATGGGGTGATTGCGGCGCTCCTGATCCTGTGGCCGGCGGCAGAGGAGCTTTCCGGAGACCAGGCGGAAGCGCAGGGTGTTTCGGTGATTTATGAAGGCGCGCCGGAAGTGGATATTGTGGCACGCCCTGCCGCCCCGGCAGAGGTTGCGGCAGTGCCGCCGGCGCCTGAGGTACCACCTCCGCCGCCAGTAGCGCCGCCTCCGCCCATTGTAGCCGAGGCACCGCCGCCGCCGGCATCTGTCGCCCCGCCGCCCCCGCCTTTGGATTTGGCTGAGGTGATGCTGCCGCCGCCCCCACCCCCGGCGCCGACCGTGGAAGTGCCGCCCGAATTGACCGAGAAACCCCCTGAACCGCAACGTGAAGTCGCGGAGGCACCGCCGGAACGCCGCCCGCCGCCACGGCAAAGCGCGCCGCAGACGGCGGCACCCCAACCGGTGCGCTTGAATGCTGCGTTGCAGGGGATGGAAAGCTTCACGCTGGAAGGTCGCACCACACCGCCAGAAGCGGTGGATGCAGCGCGCAACCGTCGCCCCAATTATCCCGAAGCCAGCCGTCGGCGTGGTGAACAAGGCGTGGTGCGGCTGGAATTATGGGTGGACCCTAATGGGCGGGTTGTTGATGTGCGTGTTTCGGAAACATCGGGTTTCAACGCGCTTGATGCGGCTGCGGTGGAAGCGGTGCGCGATTGGCGCTTTCGCCCAGCGCAGCGCGCGGGAGTGCCGGTTGCGGCCAGCATCACCACTGCAGTGCATTTCCGCCTTGAAACGGCGCGGCGTTGAGGCGATGTGACGCTTTTGAAGGAATTGAATGATGGTCAAGCTTGATGTGATTATGACGCGCGGTGGCGATGGCGGGGAAACCTCACTCGGTGATGGGGCGCGGGTGCGCAAGGACGCGCTGCGCGTTGAAGCCTATGGCACGGTGGATGAGGCGAATGCCGCGATCGGCGTATTGCGCCTGCATGCGCAAGAAGACGCTGAAGCCGATGCGATGCTGGCGCGCATCCAGAATGATCTTTTCGATATCGGCGCTGATCTCTGCGTGCCCGGTGAAGCGGGGGCGCGGCTTCGTGTGGCGGATACGCAATCCGCTCGGCTGGAAGCGGAATTGGCGGCGATGAATGGGCAAATGCCCGCGCTTAAATCCTTCGTGCTGCCAGGCGGCACGGCAGGTGCGGCGGCGGCGCATGTGGCGCGCACGGTCACCAGGCGCGCGGAACGCCTGGTGGTGGCTTTGGCGGCGGCGGAGGAAGTGAACCCCGCCGTGATCCGTTATTTGAACCGGCTATCGGATCATCTTTTCGTGCTCGCGCGGCGCCTTAACGGCAATGGCGCCGGCGATGTGCTGTGGGTGCCAGGGGCGACGCGGGGGTGAGCCCTTGCCGCCCGCGCGGTTTCAGAAAACGCCCCGCAGGCCAAGAATTGCACTGCGGCCCGGAATGACGAAACCATTGGCGGGTTCATAGCGCCGATTGCCAAGGTTGCGCGCTTCGACGAAAGCGGTGATCTGCTGCGTGATGGGGAGAGAGGCGGTCATGTTGAAGACAAAGCCGCCATCATTGTAGCCATTGCTGCCGTAGCCGCCTTCATTGGGATAGACGGTGTCCCATTGCCTGCCGACATAGATGAAGTCCGGCGCGATAATCAGCCGCGCATTCGGCACATCAACCCAATCCACCTTGGGCGCGATGCGCGGCGATAGGCTTGCGCTGTTACGAGGACGGCGCTTCAGGGGTGTGTCTTTCGCCTCATCACGCGCTTCCTGAACGGTCCAGGCAGCGCGGGTAGAGAAACTATCCGAAAGCCGCCAATTCACGCCAAATTCGCCGCCTTGGATATGCGCCCGGTCGATGTTCTCGAGTGTCGAGGGACCGGGGGATAGATATTTGTATTTGATGAGGTCCCGAATCTTGCTCTCGAAATAAAGCGCTGAGAGCGTCAGGCCGTCAGCGATATCAGTTTCGATGCCAGCTTCCCAAGAGGTTGAGCGCTCCGGACGCAGATCAGGATTCCCGCGAAAGGGCCCATCACCGCTGCTTGATGATCCGTAACGTTCTTCCAGCGCCGGTGCGCGATATGCTGTGCCACCCGAGGCACGCAGGCGTGAGGCGATTTCTGGTAGCGCTAGTACGCCACCTAGCCGCCAAGTTGTCGCGCCATCAAAGCCTTCAGGCGCGTCCTGGCGCAGCGCGGTAGTGATATCCAACCTTTCCCATAAGCGATGCTGCGTGCCGATATAGGCGAAGCTATTCTGTTGCGTCTTGTCTAGGCTGGCGGAATAGGGGCCATAGGCGCCATCGCTATTGGTTCGGCTGCGCGCGGCTTCATTTTCGGTGCCAAAGCCAAAAACCAAATTGCTATTGCTGATAAATCCGGCATCGGGCAGGTGCAGCATGTTATCAAAGGTGATGCGTTCACGACGCCCGCGATAGTACTCATCGGTGGTTTCAATATCGTTGCCATCAGGCCAATTGGTATAGCGTCGCCGATCCTGGCTGGCCGAAAGCGTGAAGCCTGTGGTCCAATCACCGCCGAATAATTCTGTGGCGCTGCGCAAAAAGCCCATCCAGTTGCGATCATCGCCGCTGTAATTGGGATCATCGCGCGGTGCATAGTCCTGGCCCAGGCGATTTTCCCGCGTGATCACAAGGCCATCAAGGCGCGTCATGCCAAGCACATTCGCAGGCGCAGTCTCCCCAATATTCACGCCACCGCGCGCCGTGATGACAGCGGATCGGAAGCCATCCCTCTCCCCCTGATTATTGTAGAATCTTGGCGCCACCGCATTTGATCCGCGCGTTGAAAGGCTCTGCCCCGTCACGCCGTAATCCGTATTGCCGATGGTGCCCGCAACGCCCGCCACGCCGCGCGCGGTGTAATTGGTGCCGCCGGCAAGCTCCCCGTAAGGTTGCGCTTGCCGATCCGCGGGCGCGCGGCGCGTGATGAGGTTGATCACGCCACCAATCGCGGATGTGCCGTAAATGGCGGAAACCGGCCCACGCACGACTTCAATGCGTTCAATATCGCCCAGCAGTGTATTTCCGAAATTGAAGGCGCCGCTTGGGTGGCTGGCATCGTTCATCGGCACGCCATCGCGCAAAACCAATACGTGATTCGAATTGGTCCCGCGCATGAAGCCCGATGTCACTTGCCCCATGCCACCACTGGGCACGATGTTGAAGCCAGGCACGCTCACCAGCGCATCGGCCAGCGTCACATAGCCGCGTTCTTCGATGGTCTGCCGATCAATCACTGTGGTCGCGGCCGGCAGGCGTTCCTGCGGCGTGGGTATCCTTGTTGCTGTCACAACGGTTTCAGGGATGCTTGCTGTTTGCGCCCAGGCAGGGGCAAAGGGGGCAAGCGCCAATAATACAAGAATCCGGTGTTTCATCCGGCATTCCTCCGAGCATAGGTATCAACGCACCCCAAAGCCTTGCGGCTCTCGGGCATTTCCTACGCTGTTCGCAGACGGAGATGCACGGGCGTGCCCGCACAGCTTTGGTCCGTTGCATCGGTGCACCCCGCCCGATACGCGCGAGACAACTATGCACCGGCCGGTCTCCTGGCTCGCGACTTGAAGATTTCTCTCCATCTGCCCGCCTTCTCGCATTTTCATGCAATGGCATTCGGGCCAGATATAGTCGCCTACAGTTGCGGGGGCAGCCGCGGATTGGCGGTGGGTCTCACCGTCTCTCGCGTTCCCGTTTAAGCCCTTTCGGGCCACCGAAGCATACGTGAAGGCTAGTCAGCCTGCGCTGATCTGTCCAGCCGCATTGACATCAGAAGACGTAGCCGAGTGCCTCAACGCCAAACCAGACAATGGCGACCAGCACGCCGGTCGCAAAAATATTGGCGAGTATCGTCGTAAGAATACCAATCCCCACCACCTTGCTGTCATTCTCCACCACACCAAGCGACA
>CAMCEP010000174.1 GCA_945873675.1 Asaia bogorensis | reverse complement strand
GCCATTTTTCAGGCGCTGGATATGCGCGACCCCTCGGCCATTGCGAAAATCATTCTGACCGCTTCAGGCGGACCCTGCCGGACCATGTCCTTGGCGGAAATGGCCGCCGTCACGCCGGAAGTCGCGGTGCGTCACCCGATCTGGTCCATGGGGGCCAAGATCAGCGTCGATTCCGCCACAATGTTCAACAAGGGCCTGGAACTGATTGAAGCCGCGCGGCTTTTCCCGGTGCCGGAATCGCGGATTGAGGTGCTGGTCCATCCGCAGTCCACCGTGCATGGGCTGGTGCAATACACCGATGGGTCAGTGCTGGCGCAGCTTGGCACGCCCGATATGCGCACGCCCATCGCCCATGCGCTCGCCTGGCCGGCGCGCATGGCGGCTTCTGTGCCGCCGCTTGATCTGATTGCGCTTGGCAAGCTCGAGTTCTTCGCGCCCGACCCGGTGCGCTTCCCAGCCCTTCGTCTTTCGCGCGAAGCGCTTTGCGCCGGCGGCGGCGCGCCTACCATCTTGAATGCGGCGAATGAGATTGCGGTCGGGCTCTTCCTTGAAAAGCGGCTTCGCTTTCTCGATATCGCGGTAGTGGTGGAAGAAACGCTCTCACGCCTTGGCGCGCCAGAGGCCGCGGATCTGGCTGCCATTATGGCGCATGACGGCGCGGCCCGGTCCCAAGCTGGGTTGATTGCCGCAGAACGTGCCGCCCTTGTGTGATTGCGTCCGTTTAAGGAGCCTTTCTCTTGGAATTTCTGCCCGAACCCTTCCGCAGCATTGCCTCCTTCCTGGTCGTGCTTGGGGTGCTGATTTTCATCCATGAGCTGGGCCATTATTTGGCGGCGCGCTGGCGCGGTGTGCATGTGGAACGCTTTTCCATAGGCTTTGGCCGCGCCCTTTACACCCGGACCGACAAGCGCGGCTGCGAATGGCGGATCGGCTGGCTGCCGCTGGGCGGCTATGTGAAAATGCACGGCATGGAGGATTTGGGTGAGGCCGCGCCTGAACAGGCGGCTGGCTTCCGCCCCGGTGAGACCTTCCATGAAAAATCTGTTGGTGACCGCGCCTTGGTGGTAGCCGCCGGGCCCTTCTTCAATTTCGCGCTCGCCGTGCTGCTGTTTGCCGCGCTTTTCGTTGTGGTTGGGCAGCCTTCACCGGTGCCGACCGTGGGCAATGTGGTGGAAGCCTCAGCCGCTGCCCGCGCTGGGTTGGCGCCGGGCGATCGGATCATCGCCATGGATGGGCAGAAGGTTGAACGGTTTGAAGCCTTGCAGCGCTATGTTCAGGCGCGCGCCGGCCAAGCCATTGAAGTCCTGGTGGCGCGGGGCGAATCGCAGATAAAACTTATGGCGACGCCCTTGCCGCGGCCTTCTGACGGGCTTGGCATGCTGGGCATCACCGCCGGCGCGCCGATTTTCGAAAAGCTTGACCCCTTTAGCGCGGTTTGGGCAGGGGTGACGCATACGCTGGATATCACCTGGCAGACCCTGATCGGCGTTTGGCAGATGATCTCTGGCAGCCGCGGGGCCGAGGATCTGGGCGGGCCGCTTCGCATTGCGCAAATGTCGGGGCAGGTCGCCAATATGGGGCTTTCGGCCTTCATCACCTTCGCCGCCCTGCTTTCGGTTAATCTGGCGCTGATCAATCTTTTCCCGATCCCGGTGCTGGATGGCGGGCATTTGCTGTTCTACGCGGCTGAGGCAATCAGGGGTCGCCCCTTGCCCCTGAAGGCGCGGGAATACGGCTTCCGGGCCGGTTTTGCCTTGCTGATCGGATTGATGATTTTCGCCACTTGGAATGATTTGGCGCAGCTTGGCGTCGTGCGCTGGGTGAGCGGGCTGCTTGGCTAACACCGCCGCTTTGCCGCATCAGCGCGCGGCAAATCAACGTGGCCCTGTTGTTTGGGAGCATTTTCCGCACCGCCAAGCGATTCCGTCTGGCTTGAAAATGCTTCAGGGGGTGGCGAGGGGGGCGCGGCTCGGCTAGGTAGAGTCGTCAGCTTGAGAGAGATGCCGAATCCGTGAAGCAACTACGCGCTCTTCTAGCCCTTTTCGTTTTTCTGGCCCTCGCCATGCCGGCGGCCGCCCAGGAGCCTGGCCGCGGCGGAGGGCGCATAACGGCTGTGGATGTGCGCGGCACGCAGCGCATAGATCCCGATACGGTGCGCAGCTACATGTTGGTGCAGCGCGGCGATGTCGCTGAGCAGGATCGTATTGACCGTAGCCTGCGCGCGCTTTTCGCAACCGGGCTTTTCCGCGATGTAACAATTCGCACCGAAGGCGCGCGCGTAGTTGTTGACGTGGTGGAAAACCCCCTGGTCAATCGCGTCGCCTTTGAAGGCAATCGGCGCATTTCGAGCGAAATCCTGCGCGGTGTTATTCTCACGCAGCCACGCAGCGTCTTCACGCCGGCTGCCGTGCAGACGGATCGGCAACGCATATTGGAACTCTATGCGCGGCGCGGGCGTTTTCGTGCGACCGTTGAACCGAAGATCGTGGAGCTAGACCAGAACCGCGTTGATCTGGTGTTCGAAATTGTCGAAGGCGATCCTGCGTTGGTCGCGCGGGTGGCCTTTGTCGGCAATAATGCGTTTTCGGAAGCTCGCCTCAAGGATGTGGTTTCAACGCAGGAAGAGGCTTGGTTTCGGCTTCTATCTTCAAGCGATATCTACGACCCGGAACGCCTGACCTATGATCGTGAATTGCTGCGCCGCTTTTATTTGCGCCAGGGCTACGCGGATGTGCAGGTAAGCGGCGCTTCTGGTGAATTAACACCCGATCGCAGCGCTTTTTTCGTCACCTATACGATTGATGAAGGCAAGCGCTACCGCGTTGGCAAGGTCGACATTACCAGTGAAATCCCCCGCCTGAGCATTGCTGGGCTGCGCGGTGAGGTCGAAATCGCCGATGGCGAATGGTATGATGGCGATGCGGTGGAACGCGGCAGCACTGCCCTTGCCGATGCGCTGCAGTCACGCGGCGAGTCCTTCATCGAGGTTCAGGCGCGGGTAACGCGCAATCCGGAAACCGCGACGATTGATCTTGCCTATATCATTCGCGAAGGCGCCCGCGCCTTTGTTGAACGCATTGATATTTCAGGAAATACACGCACGGAAGATCGCGTGATCCGCCGTGAGTTTCGCCTGGCCGAGGGCGATCCGATGAATGCGCGGCAAATCCGGCGTTCGCGTGATCGTATCCGGTCACTTGGCTATTTTTCGGATGTTCAAATCACCAATCAGCCTGGGTCGGGGCCTGAGCAGGTCAATCTGATGACCTCGGTCGTGGAACGTGCCACGGGTGAATTCACTTTGGGTGGCGGTTACGCGACTGATGCTGGGCTTTTGCTGGATGTGGGCGTGCGGGAACGCAACCTTCTCGGCATGGGGCTTGATGCGCGCGTAGGCGGTGTGCTTGCGCAAAAGCGGAGCCAGCTTGATCTTTCGGTGACGGACCCGCAGTTCCTGGATCGTAACCTCGCCGCCGGTGCGGATGCCTTCCTGATCAATCGCGATTTGCGCTATGTGACCGGCTATCGTGAAAGACGCGCGGGCTTTGCACTGCGTACTGGCTATGAAATCAATGATCGGCTGCGGCAGAGCTGGTCTTACGCGCTGATTGACCGCGATATCTTCGACATCAACGACTATGCCTCACGCTTCATCCAGGAGCAGGCAGGGCGCACATTGCTGTCGCAGGTCTCCACCACCGTGACCTATGACATGCGCGATAGCCGCATTGAACCTCGTTCGGGCTATGTGGTGCGCGTTGGTGGCGATTATGCTGGCATTGGTGGCGATGTGAATTACTTCCGCAGCCGCGCCGATGGGCAATATTATATTCCCTTTGAACGCTGGCTGAATGATCCGGAGTTCGTGCTGGTGCTGGCGGCTGGCGGCGGTATCCTGACCCCGCTTGGCGACAAGGACGACCGCATTGTGGACCGCTTCTTCCTGGGTGGTGAAAACCTGCGTGGCTTCCGCCTGGGCGGCGCCGGGCCGCAGGATACCTCAACGGGGGATTCGCTTGGTGGTCAGATCTTGTGGACAAGTTCTGCCGAAATGCGCTTCCCGCTGCCGCTGCCCAATGAACTCGGCTTGCTCGGCCGCACCTTCGTGGATGTGGGTTCGCTTTCGGGCATTCCGGACAGCTATTTCAACCAGGCGAAGTATCCGGGCGCCACACCAGTGGATAGTGCTGACCCCCGCGTTAGCGTCGGTGTCGGTTTTTCCTGGCGTAGCCCGATTGGCCTCATTAACATTGATTTCGGCAAGGCCGTTGTGAAGAAAGACTACGACAAGACACAGACCTTCCGCCTTGGCTTTGGTACACGCTTCTAACACGGGATGATTGCCCCATGATCCGCCTTGTCCTTGCCGCTTTGCTGGCCTTCCCCATGATGGCGGCAGCGCAGAACCAACCAGGCTGGTTTGTGCCCGGGCAACCCCAAGGTCAGGGGCAGCCGCAAGGTCAGCGTCCTGCGCAACCCGCCCAGCCGCAGCGTCCGGCGCAGCAACCCCCAGCAGTGGCCGCTTTACCGCCAGGCACACCGCCGCCGGCTGCCGTGATTGGCGTGGTGGATGTGCCGGAAATTCAGCGCGTTTCCACGGCCTTCAATCAAGTACGCCAGGAAATTGAACGCCGCCGCGCCAAGCTGAATGAGGATGTGCAGAACGAACAGCAGCGCTGGCGCGATGAACAGCAGCGCCTTGGCAATGAACGCGGCGGGCTTTCCCCCGAACAATTGCGCACCCGCGAACGCGCGCTGCAGGACCAGATCACCGATGGCCAGCGCATCTTCCGTGATCGCGCGCGCGATTTGGAACAATTGGCACAGCAAGCGCTGCGCGAGATTGAGCAGGCACTTGCCATTGTCATCCGGCAGGTAGCCGCTAGCCGCAGCATCAATTTGGTACTGCCAAGGCCGCTGGTAATATTCAACGAGCCTCCCTTTGACATGACAGAAGAAGTTGCAGTGCAACTCAATCGCGTGATCAGCGCTGTCAATCTGCCGCCTGACCCATCAGCGCCGCCGCCCCGTCCTGCCGCTACGCCGGCACCGGCACCTGCGGCGCCGCGGCGGAACTGATCGCCTTGGGTGCTGACAGCCGCTTTTATGGCTCTGCCGGGCCCATTGCGCTTGGCGCGCTGCGTGCCGCGCTTGGGCTTGCGGCAGCAGAGGATGATGGGCGGCTTTTCGGCGGCGTTGCGCCGCTTCATCTGGCTGGCCGGGATGATGTGGCCTTCATGGAGGGCCGTAAGAACCTGCCCGCGCTAAAGGCCACCAAGGCCGGCGCGGTGGTGATTGAAGAAGCCTTTGCCGAACACGTGCCGGAAGCTTGTGTGGCACTTATGGCGGCAGCGCCGCAGGCTGGCTTTATTCGGATTGCCCACCTGTTCCATCCGCCGGTGCAGCCAAACCCCGGCATTCACCCAAGCGCGGTGATCGCGCCAGATGCGGTCATTGGCCCAGGTTCAGAAATCGGCGCCTTTGTTTTTATTGGGCCGGGTGCCGAAATTGGTGCGCATTGCATTCTGGCGCATCACAGCTCGATAGGCGCCGGCTGTAAGATTGGCGCACATGGGCGCATCCACGCTTATGCCAGCATGGAATACTGCATCGCGGGTGAAGGCGTTGTGCTGCACCAGGGCGCGCGGGTCGGCAATGAGGGTTTCGGCTTCGTCACCACCGCTGAGGGCAAGCACGTGACCATGCCGCAACTAGGCCGGGTGATCATTGGCGACGGCGCGGAGATTGGCGCGGGAAGTTGCATTGATCGCGGCGCTGGCGGTGATACGGTGATCGGTGCCGGGGCGCGGATCGATAATCTGGCGCAGATTGGCCATAATGTGTCCATTGGTCGCGGTGCGGTTATTGTTGCGCAGGTAGGTATTTCCGGTTCCGCTAATATCGGAGATTATGCCGTATTGGCAGGGCAGGTCGGCGTGGCTGGGCATCTGACTATCGGGGCGCGGGCGCGTGTGGGGGCTCAGGCAGGGGTCATGAATGATATCCCCGCCGGGACCGACGTTGTGGGCAGCCCCGCCTGGCCAGCTAAGGAAACCTTGCGCGCCTTCGCGCGACTGCGCCGACTGGCGACTACCAAGGGCAATGAAAAAGCGGGCTGAAGAACATGTCTGAGGATAACACCACACCCACCGATATCGGCGTTTTTGATATCGCCAAGAT
>CAMCEP010000173.1 GCA_945873675.1 Asaia bogorensis | reverse complement strand
ACCAAGCCGAGCCTGCCAAGCCACCTTACTCTGCAAGTCATTATTGCTGCCCGAGCATACCCAGCGCTTCCCGATAAACATCGCGGCGCTTCCGCCCGGTGGCCTTCGCCACCGCCTCAGCCGAATCCTTGACCGAAAGCCCGCTGTCCAAGGCAGCGCGAAGCTGCGCGGTAACCTCAGCGTCGCCCACCACCACCTCGGCTGCGGCGGGGCCGACCACGATGCAAATTTCGCCGCGCGCTTCGGCGCTGGCGTAATGCGTGGCCAGCGCACCGAGGCTGCCGCGCTGCACTTCCTCAAAGCGCTTGGTCATTTCGCGCGCAACAGCGGCGGGGCGTTCTGCCCCGAAGGCCCCGGCCATATCGGCCAGGCTTTCCGCGAGCCGATGCGGTGCCTCGTAAAAAATCATGCTGGCCGCAAGCCCCGCCTGTTCCAGCGCCTTAAGGCGCCCAAGCGCTGATTGGCGCGCGGCTGCCCGCGGCGGCAGAAAGCCCTCAAACAGGAAGGGCTCGGGCGGCAGGCCGGACAGCACCAGGGCCATCACGGCTGCATTGGGGCCGGGAATGGCTGAAATCGGTAAACCTGCCGCAATGGCCGCGCGTACCAGCCGGAAGCCCGGGTCGCTTACCAAAGGCGTGCCAGCATCAGACACCAGCGCCAATTTCTGGCCCTGGCCCAGCATTTCCAGTATGCGGGGAAGCTCAGACGCTTCATTATGGTCATGCAAGGGAATCAGGCGCACGGCGACACCCAGCCGGGCGAGCATTGCGCCGGTTGTTCTGCTATCTTCGCACAGCACCGCATCTGCGGCCTTCAAGGCGGCCAGGGCGCGGGGCGAAAGATCTCCCATATGGCCTATGGGGGTCGCAACCAATGTCAGGCCGGGCCCGATGGCGGGTGCGGCCGAAGGATGGACCGATCGTGCGTTGTTTTCTGTCTCGGCTGTCGTCACGCCTGCAAGCCCTTATCCCGCTAGGGATGCTTGTCGCGCTTGCGGCCTGTGGCCCGCAAGCCCCCATCATGGTGGGGACCGCGCCAAGTGCCGCGCCGCTGGATATGGGGCGCACCAGGGTTGCGTTACTGCTGCCGCTATCGGGCCAACAGGCACCGCTTGGGCAAGCGCTGCAACAGGCGGCGGAATTGGCGCTGTTTGAGCAGAATGACCGGCGGGTGGAATTCGTGCCCCTGGATACAGGCGGCAATGCCATGGGCGCTGGCGATGCGGCGCGCCGCGCGGTCAGCCTTGGCGCGGTCAGTGTGGTTGGGCCGCTGACGGGCGCGGAAACCGCTGCGGCGGCGCCGGTCGCTCAGGCCGCGCGTCTACCTGTGCTGGCCTTCACCAATGATGCGTCGCAGGCAAGGCCGGGTGTTTGGACGCTGGGCATAACGCCAGAACAGCAGGTCCGCCGCGTGATGGGATCGGCCATGTCAACCGGGGCCCGGCAATTCGGCATGGTCGCGCCAGATGATGCCTTTGGCCGCGCCCTGGCCGCGGCGATGCGGCAGGTGGCGGCGGATTTCAACCTGCCAGGCCCAGCTATTGTGCTTTACAATCAACAATCTGGGGCTGCAGGGCCGGTGGCCGAAATGTCCCGGCGCGTGAACAGCGCGATTGACGCGGTGCTGATTGGCGCCACGGGCTTTCGTGCGCGCGAATTGGCCGCGGCCATTCGGGCAGGCGCGCAGGAAAACCCCAGGCCGATTCTGTTGGGCCATGCGCTGTGGATCGCTGATGCAGGGCTGGCCAATGAACCCGCGTTGCATGGCGCGCTTTTCTCCGCCCCGGATGAACGCGGGCGGGGCGTTTTTGATGCTCGTTTCCAGGAGGCTTTCGGCCAACGCGCGCCACGTATTGCGGGGGTTGCGCATGATGCGGCCTTCCTTGCCGCAGGGTTGGCGGTTGCGCCGGCGGGGACCACGCCGGATGCCATGCCGCGATTTGATGGCGTGGACGGCCCTGTGCAGTTACGTGCTGGCGGTGCCGTGGACCGTGGCCTTGCGCTGTTCCGTGTGGCGCCGAATGGCGATGCGGTATTGGTGGAACCGCCCATGCCGCTTGGTGTCGGCTTCTGAATGAAATGGGCTAGTAGGCTGTCTGCATGAAGCCCTTGCTGCGCTTTGGCCTTGCCATCGGCATTGTGCCGGCCTTGGCACTTTGCCTTCTGATGGCGACACGCGAAGTGCGGCTTGGGCCCGGTTTGGCGGCGCTTGGGGTTGTTGCGCTGAGCAGCCTTGCCCTGGCCTGGGGCTGGCGCGCAAGGCTTTCCCTATTGGCCGAAGCGCTGCGGGATGCGCTGGCACAAGCTCAGGAAGCACCGCGCCGGGCTGAACTTGCCGCGCTGCCTTCGGCCGAAGATCTGGCCGATGGGATTCGCCGTCTGGCGCGGGGGATCGCGGAACAGGGCGCCATGCTTGAACGGCTGCGTCGCGCGGATGCCGCCATTCTGGAAAACCTGCCCGAACCCGTTTTGCTGCTTTCGGCTGAACGTGCCGTGCTGCGTGCCAACCCGGCTGCGCGCGATATGCTGGGGCCGGAGGCAGCAGGGCAGGGGCCGGATGCGGCGGCGCTGCTCCGCCATCCTGTGCTGGCGACCGCCATGGATGATGCGCTGGCAGAAGGGCATTCTGTCACGGCTGAACTCCATTTGCCTGTGCCCCTGCCGCGCGAAGTTTCCGCCCGCGTCGTGCCACTTGACCCGCCATTGGCCAATGGTGGGCGGTTGTTGATCCTGCTGATTGATCGCAGTCGCGAAGCTGCCATTGAACGCACCCGCGCCGATTTCGTCGCCAATGCCAGCCATGAATTGCGCACGCCCTTGGCAAGCCTGCTTGGCTTCATTGAAACCCTGCGTGGCCCCGCCGCGGATGATCCTGCCGCGCAGCAGCGTTTCCTGGGTATCATGGCCGAGCAGGGCGAACGCATGCGCCGGCTGATTGATGATTTGCTGAACCTGTCGCGCATTGAAATGGAGGAGCACCAGCCCCCGGTCGGAGAGGCACCGCTTGCCATGATCCTGCGCGCCGAGGCCGAGGCGCTGGCGCCGCTCCTGAAGCGGCGCGACATACGGATGGAACTTGATCTGGAAGCTGCGCTGGTGGCCAAGCCCGCCAATGCGGATCAGGTGGCGCAGGTGATCCGCAACCTGCTTGAGAATGCCATCAATCACGGGCGCGATGGCGGGCTGATTTCTGTTTCGCTCAGGAATGCGGTGGCAGATGATGCCATGGCCCGCCCTGGCGCTGTGCTGACTGTGGCCGATGACGGTCCTGGTATTGCGAAGCACCATCTGCCGCGCCTGACCGAGCGTTTCTATCGTGTGGATGCCGCAAGATCCCGCCATAAGGGTGGTACGGGGCTTGGCCTTGCCATTACGCGCCATATTGTGATGCGTCATCGCGGCCGGCTGACCATTGAAAGTACGGAAGGGGTCGGGACCAAGGTGGGCGTTTGGCTGCCCACGGGGTAGCGCCGAGCCCTGCTCTCCTGCATGGTTGCGGACGGAACTATTCAAGCAAAGAAGGCTTCGCCGCCTGATCGCCTGAAAAAAGCATTGAGGGGAAAATGTCATGAAAATGCAACGTCGCAGTCTTTTGGCCTCGGCCGGCGCCTTGCTGGCCGCACCTGCCTTGGCGCAGCCGCGCTGGCCGGATCGGCCGATTGAAATAATTGTCGGTTTCACAGCCGGTGGCGGCACTGATCTTGATGCGCGGAGCTATGCCGCCGCACTCGAAAAACGCATCGGTGGTTCGGTGGTGGTGGTGAACCGCCCAGGCGCGGGCGGCGAAGTGGCCTTGGCAGCCGTGGCGCGGTCGCGTCCTGATGGGCATACCATCGGCACTACCAATATGCCCGGGCTGCTCACCATTCCGATCGAAAGGACAGCGCAATTCAAGCTGGATGATTTCGTGGGCATCGGCAATCTTGTGACCGACCCTTCGGCCATTACCGTGCATGAAGACAGCCCTTATCGGACGCTGGCTGATCTTCTGGCGGCGGCCCGGGCAAGGCCTGATACCATCACCTATGCCTCCCCCGGTGTAGGCACGGATGATCATCTGCAATTGGTGCTGCTGCAGGCCGTAACGGGCACACGCTTTACCCATGTGGTCTATCAGGGCGATCCGCAATTGCGCACCGCGGTCCTGGGCAAGCAGGTGGATAGCATGGGGCTTAATCTTGGGCCCGTGACCGCGAATGCGGATAAGCTTCGCGTTTTGTCTCAAGGTGGGGGCACGCGCAGTCGCTTCCGGTCCGATGTGCCAACCCTGATCGAATTGGGCTTTCCTGTGCAGATGGCATCGGAACGGGGCTTGGTCATGGCAGCCGGCACGCCAGCGGCTATTGTGCAGCGCCTGCGCGAAGCGACAGCCGATATCGCGAAGGATCCTGAATTTGTGAAAATCCTCGAAAGCCGTTTCACCGAACCAGCCTATGAGGCGGGCGATGTCTGGTTTGAACGTCTACGTCGGCAGGAAGCGGAATATCGCAAGCTGTGGCAAACAACGCCCTGGTCGCAGAAATAGGGATGCATTAGCGCTCGGCATGGCTGGGGGAGGTTGACCATCCCCCAGCAGGATGCAATCGAACGCGGCATGTATCGTTCGCAAGCTGCTTCCGGCGAAAAGCGCTTTCTTTTCCTGCAGGGCCCAATTTCGCCTTTCTTCGCTGAAGTTGCGGCTGGCCTACGCGGGCAGGGTCACAAGGTACATCGGGTCAATTTGAACCTTGGTGATCGGCTGTTTTGGCGAGGTCCTGGTGCAGTTGATTTTTCAGGGCGGCCCAAGGAATGGGCGCCCTGGATAGAAGCTTTTCTGGAAAAACATGCGATCAGCGATGTGGTATTGCTTGGCGAGCAGCGCTTTTATCATCGCATCGCGATAGCGGCGGCCAAGGCGCGGGGCATAGCCGTCACGGTCACGGATTATGGCTATTTGCGCCCGGACTGGATCACGCTGGAGCAAGACGGGATGGGCGGCGCAAGTCTATTTCCGCGCGACCCGGCAACGATCCTGCATTTGGCACGGGGGCTTGGTGCGGCGGAGCTGACGCAACGCTTCGAGGACCATTTCCCAACCCAGGCCTTTTGGGACGTTATCTACCATTTAGCGATGCTTTTGCCTTTCCCTTTTCGCCATTTCGAAAATCATGAATTGATACATCCCGGCTGGATGTATGCCGGGCTTGGCCGCCGCTTACTGCTGCGCCTGCTTGAGAATCGTCGCTCGGAGCGGGTCTTGGCCGGGCTTCAGCAACGCCAAGTGCCCTTCTGGCTATTTACAATGCAAATGGAGACCGATTTTTCCGTGCGTGCCTATTCCCATTATCAGGGTCTGGACACGGCGCTTGAGGAGACGATCACGTCCTTCGCCGCGCATGCCCCGGGCGATGCGGAATTATTGGTCAAGCTGCATCCCCTGGACCCTTGCGTGAAGAACTGGCTAAAACGCATTGCGGCCTTGGCACGTAAAGCCAGCATGGTGGGGCGGGTGCATGTGGCCCCGCGGGGTGATCTAGATGCCATGCTCAAGGCCGCGCGGGGCATGGTCACGATCAATAGCACCACCGCCAGTCGCGCGCTTTCCTTTGATAAACCAGTGAAATTTCTGGGTCAGACCATTTTCGATATCCCTGGTCTCAGCTTTCAGGGCGCTTTGGATGAATTCTGGTCCAAAGGGGCGGCGCCTGACCTGGCCTTGCGCGATGCGTTTTTTGCGCTTCTGTGCGGCGCCTTCATGATCCGCGGTGTCTATTATCGGCGCCCCGGGCTTGATGCGGCAGTTGAGGCGACGGTGGAAAGGCTGTCTTGCGGGCTGATCAACCTTCCCCTTCCGGCGCTGCGATCCGGAAACGCAACAGCCTGACCGCGCGATCCGACAGCCCGGCTGGCACAAACGCCAGTAGGCGGAGCGCCAGCGCAAGCGGCCAGGGAAAGAAAAGGCGCTTCTTGCCTGCCCTGATCCCGGCTTCGATCCGCGCGGCGGCTTCTTCCAGGCTCAGCAGGAAGGGGCGTGGCCCCTTGAAGCGATCGCCCAAGGCGCTTTGAAAAAACCCGGGGCCAATGACCGTGACCCCAATACCATGGGCTGCTTCCGCGGCGCGAAGCGCCTCACCCCAGGCGATCAGCCCGGCCTTGCTGGCTGAATAACCGGGTGAATCCGGCAGGCCGCGAAGCCCGGCAAGGGAGGCCACCAGCACAATCCG
>CAMCEP010000172.1 GCA_945873675.1 Asaia bogorensis | reverse complement strand
CGGCAGCACCGCCGAAATTCGCGCCAGCGCCGAAGTGCGCGCTGCCTATCTTGGCGAAGAAGAAGTGCCATGCTGACGCTTGAAGGCGTGGTCGCTGGCTATGGCGAAAGCCAGGTGCTGAACGGCATCGGTTTTGGCGTGGGCGCGGCGCAGGTGGTGACACTGCTCGGCCGCAATGGCATGGGCAAGACCACCACGGTGCGCGCCATCATGGGGCTGATCTGTCCAAGTGCCGGGCATATCCACTTTGATGAGCAGGAGATTACCGGCGCCGCCCCCTATCGCATCGCGCAGCGCGGCATTGGCTTGGTGCCGGAAGGTCGGCAGATTTTCCCGACCCTAACCGTTGAAGAAAACCTTGTCGCCACCGCCGCCAATCGCAGGGGTGGTGCGCCGCGATGGGATTTGCCGGCCATCTATGC
Source organism: Asaia bogorensis (assembly GCA_945873675.1). Classification (GTDB taxonomy): domain Bacteria; phylum Pseudomonadota; class Alphaproteobacteria; order Acetobacterales; family Acetobacteraceae; genus Neoroseomonas; species Neoroseomonas bogorensis_C. The sequence goes on along the minus strand of CAMCEP010000172.1, from coordinate 5,810 downwards.
GCTATTCCCGCGCTTGGCTGAACGGCGCCGCCAATCCGGCGCCAAGCTTTCGGGCGGCGAACAACAAATGCTCGCGATCGGCCGCGCGCTGATGACCAATCCGCGCTTGTTGGTTCTAGATGAGGCGACTGAGGGCTTGGCGCCGCTGATCCGCGCTGAAATCTGGCAGGTCTTGGCGAAGCTGCGCGCTGAAGGCCAGGCGATCTTGTTAATTGACAAGAACCTGGCCGCGGTGATGCGCTTGGCCGATTGGCATGTGGTGATCGAAAAGGGCCGCGTGGTCTGGCAGGGTGATAGCGCGGCACTCGCCGCCGCGCCCGAAATCCGAGATACTTACTTGCATGTCTGAAACACGCCGGCTGCCGGGCTGAGACACCCCTTCACCGCTTCTTATTGCGCGCCTTTTGTTCGGCAAGAAACGCCCGCATCATGCGTTTGGGTTCATCGGTCTTCCAGGATGCAGCGAAGGCGGTGATGCCGGCGGCAATCGCTTCACTGATTGGGCGATCTTCCCATTGCCGGATCAGTGCCTTTTGTGCGCGAATGGCATCAGGCCCGGCGGCAAGCAGATTAGTGACCCAGGCTTCAATGCGCGCATCAATACGTTCGCGATGCGCGACTTCTTCCAACAACCCCCAGGCGAGCGCATCAGCGGCCGAGATGGTTTCAGCCAGCAACAACAAGCGCCTGGTGCGGCCCCAGCCGATCAAGCCTGGCAATAATGCCGCTTCCACTACGGAAGGAATGCCAACGCGCACTTCCGGCATGCCGAATTTCGCATCCCGCACGGCGATGCGCACATCGCAAGCGGCGGCCACTTCCAGCCCAGCGCCAAGGCACCAGCCATTGATGCGCGCAATCACCGGCACGGGCAAATCGCGGATCGCGGCGCAAATGCCATGGACGCGGCGGATGAAAGCCTCGGCCTCAGCAGGGGTTTCCAAAGCAGCCATGGCGCCAATATCCGCGCCACCGATGAAGGCGCGTTCGCCTTCGCCGGTCAGCACCGCCGCCCGCAAGCCGGGGCGCGTTGCAAGATCACGCAAGGCCGCAATGGCCTGATCCAGCAGTGCAGGGTTCAGCGTATTCAGCTTGGCATCATGCGCAACTGTCAGCCGCGCAACACCGCGCGTATCAATGCCGATATCGAAACGCCCAGTCATACGGATTGGCCCGGCAGCGTCACGGCAATGCGGCCCACGGGCTTGCCATTGCTGTCCGCGATATCGCCTTCCACCGCATCCACCAGCGCTGCCGTGGCAGCAGCATCAAGCAAGCCCAACCGGCCAAGCAATGCCGCGAAAACCCCCATTTTGGCGCGCGATGCGCCATCGGCGAGTTTCACCGCAATCCCCAAACCCTGATCCGGCACAAAGCCCACCACAAAACCTTCCGCGCCGCCTTTCAGCAGCACACGGCCATTGGTGGCGCGTACAATGCGGCTGGTCGCCTGATCCCGCCCGGAAAGATGATCCGGATACTTGGCAATGGCTGCCTGCAATCTTTCAATCGCTGTGCGCCGCGCGGGGCTTGCCACCTTGCGCGCCGCCCAACGCGCCGCTGCCTCAGCCATGGCCTGCATGGAAAGCGCCAGCGCCGGCAAGCCGCAACCATCCACACCTGCCTGCAAACGCCCCGCATCACTGCCGAGCAATTCCGAGAGGATTTCCAGATAAAGCTTTTGCGTTGGATGCGCGGGATCACCATAGCCGGCCACCGGCGCACCAAGCTTCTGCGCCACACTCAAGAATCCGCAATGCTTGCCGGAACAATTATGATAGATGCGCGAACGATCACCGCCCGCGCGATAAATCTTCGCCTGATCCGATGTAGCGCGCGGCATATCCGGCCCACAGACCAGCGCCGATTCAGAAAGCCCCATACGCGACAGCCAATCGCGCACCAGCGTCACCTGGAAATCCTCAGCGCTATGCGACGCGCAAGAAAGGGCCAGGTGTTCTTCACTCAGCCCCAGCGCATCCGCGGCACCGGTTTCCACCAGCGCCACCGCCTGATAGGGCTTGAGTGAGGATCGCGGGAAGGTGACGAAGGCCGGATCACCCATCGCCAGCACCTGGCGCCCTTCGCTATCCATCACCACGGCGATGCCGTGATGGATGCTTTCCACCGCCGGACCGCGACGGATTTCTGCCAGTTGAACAAAGGGGTTTTGCATCTTCACAACCTTGTCACGACCATGCGTGATCTAAAAATCTTCCAGCACAACCTTACCGATCATACCGCCGCTTTCCACCAGCGCATGCGCCTTGATCAGATTGGCCGCGGTTATCTTGCCCAGATTGTGCGTCATGGTGCCGCGCATGCGCCCGGCTTCGATCAGCCCCGCAACCTCATTCAATAGCCGGTGCTGTTCGATCATATCGGGCGTATTGAACAGGGGCCGCGTGAACATCAGTTCCCAATGGATCGAAACCGATTTCCGCATCACATCGCGCGCATCCACCGGCGCCTGGCTTTCGATCAGCAGAATGCGCCCTTGGGGAGCCACAGCATCCACCATGGCGGCCCAATTCTTTGCCGTGGTATTGGCAGAATAGATGTAATTGGCGCCGCGCAAGCCAAGCGCCTTCATCTGCGCGGCAATATCGCCGTGATGATCCACCACGTGATGCGCGCCCAGATCACGGCACCATTGCACGCTTTCAGCGCGTGATGCGGTGGCTACCACGGTCAGCCCGGTCAGCGCGCGCGCCATCTGGATCACCATCGAACCAACACCGCCCGCACCAGCAATCACCAGCAGAGTCTGCCCCTGGCCGCCGCCTTGCGGCACGCCAAGGCGATCAAACAAACCCTCCCAAGCGGTAATCGCCGTCAGCGGTACGGCGGCAGCTTCGGGGAAGGTAAGGTTACGTGGCTTCCGCCCAACAATGCGTTCATCCACCAAATGCAATGCTGCATTGGTGCCGGGGCGATTGATCACGCCGGCATAAAACACCTCATCACCTGGGCGAAACAGCGTGCAATCCGGCCCGATTGCGCGCACCACGCCAGCGCCATCAAAGCCCAGGATGCGCGGCGCCTCACCGGGGTCATCGCGGCGACGCACCTTGGTATCAACGGGGTTCACCGACACGGCATGGATTTCCACCAGCACATCGCGCCCGGTCGGCGCGGCGGTGGCTGGGATGTCCAGATCAATCAGCGCATCCGCCTGATCAATCGGCAGGCATTTCCGGTATCCAACGGCTTTCATGGCACCCCTCAATCCTTTTGCGTTTTAGTGCGCGTCCCGTTCACATTCGTTTACGAACACTCAACAAATCCTTTTTTGGTCGCATTTTCCGAGTCGCCAAGTGTTTCCACTTGGCTTGAAAATGCTTCAGCCCACACGCAGCAAGGCCGGGCCTTCTTCACGCAGCCAGGCCTCTGCCTCATCCCGATGCGGGGCCAGCGCCGCGACATGCGCCCAGAAGCGCGGTGAGTGATTAAGCTCACGCAAATGCGCGACCTCATGCGCTACCACATAATCCAGTACCGTATCCGGCGCCATGACCAGGCGCCAGGAAAAGGCGAGCGTGCCATCCGGCGCGCAAGACCCCCAACGGCTTTGCGTATCCTTCACGCGAATGGCCTTGATGGCGACACCCAGCTTTTCGGCATGGATCGCGGCCAAGGGAAGGATGCGCCGCTTCGCCTCAGTACGTAAAAAATCGCGCAAGCGCCGGGGCAGGAATTCCGCAGTACCCGTTACGATGATGGCGCCATTTTCCACGAAAGCGCCACCGCGGCGGTTCGGTTCATGCAGCACGGGATGCGGTACGCCCCCCAAAGGCACTGCCGCGCCATGCGCGAGCGAAATACTCGGCGCCAAGGCCTTGATGCGCTTCAGCACCCAGGCGGCATGCGTCGCCAAAAGTTCCAGCCCCGCGCGGCGGCTGGCGCGCATCGGCAGCGTTACCACCACATCGCCGGCGCGCGGATCAATGCGCAAACTGACCGAACGTGCGCGTTCTGAACGCCGCCAGCGCACCGGGCAAAGTTCCGGCGGGCCGAGCAAGCCAGGGCGAAGCGGCACCATTTCCGAATCGGGCAGGGACATGCGCGCACCATGCCTTCAAGCGGGTTCAATTTTCAACCGCTTGACACTGAAGCGGTTTCACGCGCGAGTGTCGCCATGCGTTTCGCGCTCAACGCCATTCTGCCGCTATTATTGCTTGGCACCATTTGGGGTGCCACGCCGATTTTTGTGAAGACCCTGGGCGGCATGGGCTGGCCGCCTTTGATGATTGCGCTTGGCGCTTCGGGCTTCAGCACCATCACCTTGCTCGCGGTGTGTTTTGCGCGGCGCGAAATACCCGCGCTGAAGCGGCCCTATCTGATCCATTATGGTGTTTCGGGGTTGACGGGGCTTGTACTGTCCAACCTGTTCGGCTTCACAAGTTTGCAGCATATACCTGCGGGATTCTTTTCCCTGCTGATTCCGCTTTCGCCCATGCTGACGGTGCTTGGTGCAATGTTGCTCAGAATGGAAAAGGTTTCCTGGCGGCGCATTGGCGGCAGTATTTTGGGGCTGGTCGGCATTGGCATTGCCATGGCGCCAGGTGCGGCGCTGCCGGACCCGGATGCGCTGCCCTGGGCTTTGCTCGCGGCCTGCACGCCGGTTTGGTATGCGGTGGCGAATATCGCCGGCGTGAAGCTCGCGCCACGCGGCGCGGCGCCCTTGGCGCTGGCAGCCGGCACGTGTGGCGCGGCGGCGCTGATCATGGCGGTGATTGCGGCATCAACCGGGCAAATTCGCGCCGTGGATATCGCGGGGCTGCCGATCACCATGGCGCAAGGCGTACTGCTCGCACTGGCTTATCTGATCTATTTCCGATCACTCGCCACACAAGGCGGCGTGGTGACATCGCAAGTGGGCTATATTGTCACCATCACCGGACTGATCTGGGGTTTTGCGATTTTTGGCGAGGTGCCGGGCTGGCTGACGATCCCAGCCGCGGCTTTGGTTTTTATCGGGCTTGCGATGGTGACGCTGCCTTCGAAACCTACCCGATCAAATGCTTGAGTTCGGTTTCCACGAAGGATAGCGGCGCGGTTCCACCGTTCACGACATTATGCTCAACGCCTGCGGCGCGCGCGTAAGCCACGCCGCATTTAAGGTCGGCCGTTACTGTCTCGCCACCCGGCAATTCGACCAACAAGGTGCCATCCGTCACCGGCACCACGACATAGGCCATGCCGTGACGATGCCAGCCGGTTTCCGCGCCGGGTTCGAAATCCCAGCGCGTGACGCGCACATTGGCATCATCAATCTGGATGGTCGCGACCGCCGGCGCGCGGCAGCGCAGCGGTTCCTTCACGGCGCTATTCCGCTGCCTTGGCGGGCGAAAGACCGGGCAGAGGCAGCGCACCCGCCGCACCCCAGGCCGCCCAAACCGCCTCCGCCTGTGCGGCATTCAGCGGCAGATGCGGCGGGCGAATGGTGCGCCAGCCGGCATCACCCGTGCTGCGCGCGATAATCTCACGCAGGCCCGGAATAAGCGGCACGGAAGTCGCGGCCTTGCGGGTCGCGTTCAACACGGCCTGTGCCGCATCAGCCTCAGCGCCCGTGCGCTTGGCATAGACAATGCCGCCCCAATGCGAATTGCCATTGGAAGCGGCGGTGATGCAGCCCGCGCCACCTTCGGCCAGGATCCTTTGCAGGAATTCATCGCTGCCCGAATAAACTTCAAACCCATCCTTGGCGAAGGCCTGCACCATGGCTTGCATATTGGCGTAATCGCCAGATGAATCCTTCACACCCTTGATGGTGCCAGGGAAAGCCTTGATCAGGCGTTCCAGCAGCG
>CAMCEP010000171.1 GCA_945873675.1 Asaia bogorensis | reverse complement strand
CTGCCATGCTTCAGGATGGTGCCCATGATGTACATCTGCGCGTGACAGGCAGCCGCATTGCAGCCGGTCGCGTGAATTTCTTCCAGAATCGCGGCGGCAGCCGAAAGCGGCAGGCCAGAGCCGCCAAATTCTTCCGGGATCAGCGCCGCCAGCCAGCCTGCATCGGTCAGCGCCTTGACGAATTCGGTCGGGTAGCCGCGGCGAGTATCAAGCTCACGCCAATATTCGCCGGGAAAGCGCGCGCAGAGCTTGCGCACTTCTTCACGGATTTCGGCATGGGCTTCCTGGGAATGATGCATATCCATTGGTCTGGCTCCGGTTTCGCGTTCGATTAGGGCCGGCGGGGCGGGCTTGCAAGATGATGGAGCGCTTCAATCCACCGTCGCGCCGGAACGCCGCACCACCTCAGCCCAGCGGGTGATGTCGCGCGCCAGGGTTTCGCGGAATTGCTCCGGCGAATTGGGCGCGGCGGGGGGCGTGATGGCCTGATCCTGCACCAGCCAGGTGCGGAATTCGGGCGTGGTGATGATGCGATTGATCTCTGTATTCATGCGCCGCAGGATCGGGTCCGGCAGGCCAGCTGGGGCCAGGATGGCGTACCAGGTGCTGGTATCCATGGGCGCTGTGCCGCAAGCCTCAGCAACCGTGGGCACATCCGGGAGTGCGGCGAGCCGCGCGGGGCTCATCACCGCCAGCGGCCGGACCTGACCTTGGCGGATCGGCCCCATAGCGGCGCCCGATTGGTTGAAGAACAGGTCGGTATCGCCCGCCAGCAAGGACGTCATGGCGCCGGGCTGGCCGCGATAGGGTACATGCAGCAGGTCAAGATTGGCGGCGATGGCGAATTGCACCCCGGCCAGATGAGTTGAGGCGCCATTGCCGGTTGAGCCATAGGAAACCGCCTGGGGCCGCGCCCGCGCCGCCGCCAGCACCTGCGCGCAATTCTGGAATTGCGGGCGCTTTTCGGGGCTTACGATCATGACATTGGGCACATCGCCCAGCAGCACGACAGGGGTGAAATCCCGCTGCACATCGAAAGGCAGATTCTTATACAGCGCGGCATTGATGGCATGCGTGCCGGCGGTGCCGAAATAGAAGGTATAGCCATCGGGCCGCGACTTGGCGACGAAATCTGACCCGATATTGCCCCCGGCCCCGGTGCGGCTATCCACCACCACGGGCTGGCCGAGCGCGCGGGACAGCGGTTCAGCCAAGCGCCGCGCATAGATATCCGTGCCCGCACCATTGGGGAATCCGCCCATCAGCGTAATCGGGCGGTTGGGCCAGGCATCGCCCTGCGCCAGCGCGGGGGCGGCGATGAATGAGGCTAGCAAGGCGGCAATCAGGCTACGGCGCATGGATTGAAACTCCTTGGGATTGTTGGGCCGCAGTTTAGCCGCTTAAGCTTATGAGATGAACACCCCTAAATCTGGGCCGCGCATCGCGCGCGGTGGCAAATCCATCTATGGCGCGCCGCTTGGCATATTGATGCTGGAAGCGCGCTTTCCCCGAATCCCTGGTGATATGGGCAATGGCGAGACCTGGCCCTTCCCCGTGCTGTTCCGCGTAGTGCCTGGCGCGACGCCCGAGAAAGTGGTGCTACTGGGCGCCAAAGGGCTTTTGCCGGATTTCATCGCCGCCGCGCAGGAGCTGGTCCATCTGGGTGCCGAGGCCATCACCACCAATTGCGGCTTCCTATCCCTTTTCCAGCGCGAATTGGCAGAAGCGGTGCAGGTGCCGGTTGCGACATCATCGCTGATGCAGGTGCCTTGGGTGCAAGCAACGCTGCCCCCCGGCAAGCGCGTTGGCGTGATTACCGTCAGCAAGCAATCGCTGACGCCGGCGCATTTGGATGCCGTTGGTGTCGCGCGCGATATCCTCTGCGTTGGCACCGAAGGTGGGCGGGAGTTTTTCCGCGTGCTGATCCGCGCGGATCAGCAGGATATGGATATTGATCTGGCAACGCAGGATATCCTGGATGCAGGGCGCGCGCTGGTCGCGCAGCACCCGGATATTGGCGCCATTGTGCTGGAATGCACCAACATGCCGCCCTATGCGGCGGCGCTGCGCGATGCGCTTGGCCTGCCGGTCTACGACATTTATTCGATGATCAGCTGGTTTCACGCTGGGCTCAGGCCGCGGCGCTTTGGCTGAAGCCCTTGGCCGGTGAAGACCGGCCAAGGAACTTCATGGCATTACCGGCCGCCGAAGAGTGATGTCAGGAACTGCGGCGCCTGATTGGCGATGGAGAGTGTCTGCGTGCCAAGCTGCTGGCGGATCTGCAATGCCTGGAGGCGCGCTGATTCTTTGGCCAGATCCGCATCAATCAAGGAACCAAGGCCGCCTTCAATCGAATCGATCTTGTCGCGGTTGTAATTGATTTGCGCATCAAGGTAGCGCGCATCGGAACCCAGGCGGTTCATGGCATCATTGATGACATTATTGATGCTGTCGAAATCGCCGGTGCTGGGCGTAAGGGCTGTCTGGGCATCGGCTGCGGTAGCAAAGGGCCCAGCGGCGACGATGAAATTCGTGTCGGGTCCGAGAGCCGCCAGCGTATAGAGATCTGTAGCATCCGCAGATTCATTGCGCATGGCCACAATATCATCCCCCGGTGACGTTCCGGTCAGCAGATTGTGGCCACTGTAATCCGCATCAGCCAGAAAATCCGTGATCTGTGTACGAAGCTGGGCATATTGCTGATTGTACTGGTTGCGCGCTTCATCACTGATGCTGCCGTCGGCAAGCCTGGTGAGGACCGTGCGCACTTCAATCATGGTGTTGGAAACCTGCTTCAGCGCCGTCAAGGAAATATCAACCAAGCCGCGCATACCACCCATTTGTTCATTGACGGCATTGAGCGTGGCGGTATCGGCGCGCACAGTCTGTGCTATGGCGAAAGCGCCACCATCATCCTTGGCATCCGCAACGCGATATCCAGTGGAGACGCGTTTTTGCACCTGGGCCAGCGCCTCATTAGTGCGATTGAGCGACTGAAGCGCCATCATGGCGCTGGTATTGGTATTGACGGATGTGATGCTCATCGGAATTTTTCCTTCTTTGCGAACCCATTTTGGGCTGAGGGGATTATCAGCAATAAAATATAATTTTCAGTAAAATTCTGGAATTTTTTCTAATTTTTTGAAATTATTTCGGCCAACATCTAAGCTTCACGTCTTGGCGCTGGGTTTTTTTAGACGAAAAACCGCAGCGCATGCGCTGCGGTTTTGAACAAAGCTGCGCGTGACCCTAAGGCTGATTTGGTCAGGCAGAAAAAATCAAATCATCTCCCAAACAGGGACAGTAGCGCCTGCGGTGCCTGGTTCGTGATGGAAAGAGTTTGCGTGCCAAGCTGCTGGCGGATCTGCAAAGCCTGAAGCCGTGCGGCTTCCTTGGCGATATCGGCGTCAATCAAGGCACCCAAGCCACCTTCGACGGCATCTAGCTTGTCTCGGTTATATCCGATTTGCGAATCAATGTAGCGCGCATCGGAGCCGAGACGATTGAGCGCGTCATTAAGCGCGCTATTGACGGTCGTCCAGTCACCGGTGATGGCGGTGCGCGCCGCGGCATCATCCGCTGGTGCGGCCGCCACAACGAAGTCAGCAGCGCCATCAAAAGCGGCAATCGTAAGTACGGAGCCGACTTCGTTTCGGATCGTCGCAATGTCTCCGCCGCCGTCAGCGGCAACGGTGCTCAACAACGTGCGGCCATTATAGGTCGCGTCGTCAATGAATCGTTCCACCTGCGTGCGCAGCTGTTCATATTGTTGATTATACTGGTCGCGCTGTTCAGTATTGATCGTGCCATCCGCAAGGCGTGTCAGCACCGTGCGCAATTCAACCATGGTTGTGGAGACTTGATTTAGGCCGTGAAGGGTAACGTCAATGATACCCTTAAGCCCCCCCAACTGCTCATTTGCGGCAGTCAGCCCGGCCACATCGCCACGTACGGATTGGGCAACAGCAAAAGCGCCGCCATCATCCTTGGCATCCGCTACACGAAAGCCAGTGGAAACGCGCTTCTGGACAACGCCCAAAGCATCATTGGTCCGGTTCAAGGACTGAAGGGCGGTCATCGCCCCGATATTGGTATTAACCGAATTCAGATTCATGGGATTTTCCCTTCGCTGTGCCCGATTTTCGGGACAAGCGCAGTTTCCCAAATGAAAATGAAAAACCCCTTAAATAAAGCATGGAAAAACCACGTTTTTTATTTATTTTTGGTAAAAATTCTTTGCGTGTCTTCAGTATTCTCAATCAAGAATGGAAACAGGTCCCACTGTCCAACACATAAAAAAAGCGAGAGGGCATTGCCCCCTCGCTTTCCTATTCACATCATCATCGCCGCACATAAGGGCTGCGATGCGGGATGTTTTAGTCCTTCATATTCACGGCCTGACGGCCGCGCTGACCATCACGCACTTCAAGCGCTACCTTTTCACCCTGCTGCACATCCTGCTTGCCGGCGCGTTGCAGCACCGAAGAATGCAGGAAGACATCCTGGCCACCATCTTCTGGCGTCACGAAGCCAAAGCCACGCACCTGGTCAAACCACTTGACCGTGCCGGCAATGTCATAGGTCGGGCCGCCTTCATCGCGGCTGAATTCGCGCCGCGGCGGGGGACGATCCCCGAAATCACGACGCGGGGGACGATCACCAAAGCCACCGCCGCCACCGCCGAAACCGCCGCCGCCGCCGAAGTCACGGCGCGGGGGACGATCCCCGAAATCACGACGCGGAGGACGATCGCCAAAACCACCACCGCCGCCGCCAAAGCCGCCGCCGCCACCGAAATCACGACGCGGGGGACGATCCCCGAAATCGCGGCGCGGGGGACGATCCCCAAAGCCACCACCGCCGCCGAATTCACGACGCGGCGGGCGCGCTTCGCCACCGCCTTCGCCCTTCTTCAGCTGCATGATCCGCGTAATCAGGCGCCGGCCTTGCCGGTCAGAACCCATTTCGCAGACCAGCTTATCGCCGGTATCTGGCGGCTCAATGCCTGCCTCTGTCAGGGCAGAGGCGTGAAAAAACACATCTTGCCCATCTGGTCCCAGTACGAAGCCGAAGCCTTTACGGGAGTTGTACCACTTCACCTCGGCCTCGATCGGCCCGGTGCTATCCTGGTGCTCGTTTTCAGGAAACACTGTTTGACTATCCACACAAAAATGACCGCAACGCGCGGGATGCAACGCTGGTATTTCGCAGCATGACACCCTGTTTCCTGAAAAGCGAGAAAAATCTTAAGCCAAGCGCTTCAAAAGCTAAAAAAACGCCTTGAAACGCCGCGATTCGAAGGCCGCGATGGGAATCGGCGATGGGCGGCCGGCAAGTAGCGCCGCCACAACCTCCCCCGTGCGGGCTGCCGCCACCAGGCCAGTATGGCCATGGCCGAAGGCATGGATCACATCCGGGCTCGCCCGTGACGGCCCTAGGCAGGGCATGCCATCCGGCATGGAAGGCCGGTGCCCCAGCCAGAATTTGATCCGGTCCGCTGCAATATCCTTGGGCAGGCCCGGAAAACAGCTCAGCAGATGGTTTTTCAGGATTTCGGCGCGCTGCCAATTGGGTGCCGCGTCAATCCCGGCAATCTCCACCTGGCCCGCGCAGCGAAGCCCGCGCGCTGTCCTCATAATGGACATCTTGCCGTCTGAGGGCATCAGCCCATAGCGGGGCGCCACTTCTGGCGCGCTGATTTCAGCGTGATAGCCGCGTTCGCTCTCGAGCGGCACATCATCCCCGGCAGCCCGCGCCAGCGGCTTGGAATGGACGCCAGCGGCAATCACGGCGACATCGCAGGCGATCTCCCCCTGCCCTGTCGTCACGGCCCGAAGCCTTCCGGCTTCAATGCGAAAGCCGGTGGCGTAATCGCGGTGCAGCTTCGCACCCTCGGCTTGGGCAAGGGCAATCAACGCCGCAACATAGGCGCCGGGGTCAGTGCAATGCCCACCCTCATCCACGAAAATGCCAAAACCGTAGCGGCGGTCCAGGTCAGGCTCCCGCTGGCGAAGCTCATCCGCGTCAAGTTCAATCCAGCGCACGCCGACCTGGTGTCGGATATCCCAGGCTTTGCGCTCAGCCTCAAAATCCGTGCGGGAGGGGTAGATATACATCAGCCCCCGCCTTTCGATCAGATGGCCAACCCCGGCCTGTTCAGCGAGCGTCTTGTGCAGCCGGGGCGCATCCTGCACCAGCGGGCGGAGCGCATGGGCGGTCTTCGCCACATCTTCCCACCGCCA
>CAMCEP010000170.1 GCA_945873675.1 Asaia bogorensis | reverse complement strand
AAGGCGCCTGCCGCTGGTGCCGCCGCGTCGGCCAAGGGGCCCGCGAAGAAGAAGTAAGCTGGACAGGGGTTTCGCCCCTGTTTCTGGACATCAAGGGTTCGGGGGAAGCCTCCCCCGGGCCCTTTTTGGGTTGATGACGCCATGACTTCTCGCGACAGCGCCCCGATGCTTTGGGTCGGCCTTGGCAATCCAGGGTCGGAACATGCGCGTCAGCGGCATAATATCGGCTTCATGGCGTTGGATGAGATCGCGCGGCGCCACAGCTTCGGCCCCTGGCGCAAGCGCTTCAAGGGTGAAGTGGCGGAAGGTGCCATTGGCGGGCAGCGCATCCTGGCGCTGAAGCCGCAAACCTACATGAATGCGAGTGGTGATTCCGTGCAGCCAGCCGCGGCGTTCCTGAAAATCCCGCCCGCGAATGTGGTGGCCTTTCATGATGAGCTGGATCTGGCGCCTGGCAAGCTGCGGGTGAAATTGGGCGGCGGCGTTGCGGGGCATAATGGCCTTCGCGATATGCGCCGCGCTTTTGGATCGCCCGATTTCTGGCGCGTGCGGATGGGGATTGGCCATCCAGGCCATAAGGATGCGGTGACGGGCCATGTGCTCGGCAATTTCGCCAAGGTGGATCAGGCGTGGTTGGAAAGACTTCTGGATGCGGTGGCGGATGCCGCGCCCATGCTCGCTAGCCTGAAGACTGAAGAATTCATGACACGCATCGCGCTGTTGACGCAGGAGAAGTGATGGAAGCCGAAGACGCCTTCAGCATGGATTTGATGGGCCCGAGCGCGGAAGATCGCGCCAATGGCGCCGCGCTGCTTTCTGCCGCGCTAGTCCGGGAAGCAGGCGCCTTGGCGCAGGCTGCCGCGGGGCTGCGTGCCACGCTTGATTTGGCGGATCAGGATTTGCCGAGAGGGGAAGCGCGCCGCGCCGCTGCCATGGCTGCCGCGCTTCTGGTGATTGCGCGGGCTATGCGCGCCCATGCAGCCGATGCTTCGCGGGCGGCGGACGCCAGTATCGCAGCGCTCTCAGGCATGGCTCTCGCCTTGCCGGAGATTTCCGCGCATTTGCGTGCGGCGGCCTTGATGCCGATCAGTGATGATGGGGCCGCGCGCATTGCCGCCGGCGTGGTGGCTGAGACATTTTGGAATGCGCTGCGTGCCGCCTGGCCCGCCGCGCCGGGAGCATAAAGATGGGTTTCAATTGCGGTATTGTGGGCCTGCCGAATGTCGGCAAATCCACGCTATTCAATGCGCTGACGCAAACAGCGGTAGCGCAGGCAGCGAATTATCCTTTCTGCACCATTGAGCCGAATGTCGGGCGCGTCGCGGTGCCGGATGTGCGGCTGGATACGCTGACACGGATTGGCAAATCGCAAAAAACCGTGCCAACCAGTTTGGAATTCGTGGATATCGCGGGGCTGGTGCGTGGCGCTTCCAAGGGTGAAGGCTTGGGCAATCAGTTCCTTGCCAATATCCGCGAAGTGGATGCGATTGTGCATGTGTTGCGCTGCTTTGAAGATGGCGATGTGACGCATGTGGAAGGCAGCATTGATCCGATCCGCGATGCCGAGACGGTTGAAACCGAATTGATGCTAGCGGATTTGGATAGCCTGGAAAAACGCGCGCAGGGTTTGGTGAAGCGCGCGCGTGGTGGCGATAAGGAAGCGCTGGCGCAAATGGCGTTGATTGACCCGATCAAGGCCGCTTTGGAAGCGGGGCGCCCCGCGCGTACGGCGGTGCCGGCGGGTGAAGAAGAAGCGGCGAAGCGCCTGCAATTACTGACAACAAAGCCCGTGCTATATGTTTGCAATGTGGAAGAAGCCTCAGCCGCCACGGGTAATTCTCAATCCGCGCGCGTCTTTGAACGCGCCAAGGCGGAAGGCGCGCAGGCAGTGGTGGTATCGGCCGCGATTGAAGCAGAAATCAGCCAAATGGCGCAGGCGGATCGGGGGGAGTTTCTGTCTTCCCTCGGGCTTGAAGATAGCGGGCTGGATCGTGTGATCCGTGCTGGCTACGCGCTGCTTGGGTTGATTACCTATTTCACCGTGGGGCCCAAGGAAGCGCGCGCCTGGACCATTCTGAAGGGCATGAAGGGACCGCAGGCCGCCGGCGTCATCCATGGCGATTTTGAACGCGGCTTCATCGCGGCCGAGACCATTGGCTTTGATGATTACGTGGCGCTGGGCGGCGAACAGGGTGCGAAGGAAGCCGGCAAGATGCGCGTGGAAGGCAAGGAATATGTCGTGCGCGATGGCGATGTGATGCTGTTCAGGTTCAACGTGTGAGGCATCGGTCCGCCGCACCGCCTTGGATGGACAACACTTAGCGCCCTGTGAAATTCGGCCTGCGTTTTTCGAGGAAAGCGGCAACACCCTCCCGCCTATCTTCTGTGCCGCGTGTGGCATCCTGTTCCACCTCGGCCAGTTCCACCGCCTCTGACAGGTTTTGGAATGGCGCCAGCGTCATTTGCCGCTTGATGACGCGCATGGAGCGTGGCGAGCAGTTATTCGCGAGATCAGCCGCGTAAGCCTGCACGGCAGCGCTAAAACCATCTGCCGGCAGCACGCGGACCAAACCCATGCTGGCGGCTTCTTCTGCGGTGATGCTGCGGCCTGAGAGCATAAGATCCGCGGCATTCATCGGCCCAATAAGGCGCGGCAGCATCCAGGCGCTGCCATGTTCCGCGACCAGGCCGCGCCGCGCGAAAGCCGTGGAAAGCTTGGCACCAGCGGCCATGAAGCGGATGTCGCAAAACAGCGTCAGGCAAAGCCCAACCCCCGCCACCGCGCCATTTATGCCCGCAATCACCGGCTTGCCGATATTGAGCATATAGGAATAGCGCCGCGCAAAATCCTCAGTCGGCGGCGCTTCACCGGGCGGTGGCGTCACGCCCGCATAGGTCGGGCGTTCCGCGCCGCGTGTGGCAATGGCGGAAACATCGGCGCCAACGCAAAACCCCTTGCCGGTTGCGGTCAGGACAATGGCGCGTACCGCATCATCCGCCACAGCCAGCGCAAAGGCGGCACGGGTTTCGGCTTCCATCACTGTGGACCAGGCATTCATACGTTCCGGCCGATTAAGCGTGATGGTCGCAACCCGATCGGCCACGCCATAGAGAATTTCGGTGAAGGCTTCGGTCATTTCTTCGGTGTCTTTTCGCGCTGTTTTTCCCAGGCGGCATCATCCCAGGCCAACATGTCCCGCACGCCCGCGCGCGCGCCACCCAGATAGCGCCGCCCGCCATCAATCACCACGCATTCGCCCGTGATGTAGCCGGCATTCTCGGAAACCAGATAGGCAGCAAGGTCGGTGAGTTCTTCATGCCGTCCGGCGCGGTTCAGCGGCACATCACCATGATCCAAACCACCGGGGCGGAGCCGCGCCACGGCGGCCTCCGTCGGGAAAGTGCCCGGCGCAATCGCCACCAGCCGAATGCCATGCCGGCCCCATTCGACCGCCAAGCTTTGCGTCATCGCCAAAACACCGGCCTTGGCCATGGCGGAAGGCACAGTGAAGGCAGTGCCCTGCAGGGCGGAAAGTGTGAGGATACTCAGCACCACGCCGGGCTGCCCGGCATCAATCCAACGCCGCCCGACACCCATGGTGCAATAAGCCGCGCCATGCAGCGTGGTTGCCAGCACCGCATCCAGGGCGCGCGTGGAAAGCCGGTGCGTCTGCGCCAGAAAATTCGCCGCTGCGTTATTCACCAGAATGTCCGGCGCGCCTTCGGCAAAGACAGCATCAAGCATTGCCTCCACCGCCGCCGCATCGCGAATATCGCAGCCATGCACGGCGATATCAGCGCCAGGAATTTCCGCACGCAGCGCTGCGGCGGTTTCCTGCAACACCGCCAGACGCCGCCCACAAATCGCGATGCGCGCGCCCAATTGCAGATAGCGCCGCCCAATGGCGCGCCCCAAGCCAGTGCCGCCACCGGTGATCAGTGCGCGCCGCCCCGCCAGCAGCCCCGGCGCAAACACGGATCAGGCGCCCTTGTAAGTCGGCTTGCGCTTTTCGCGCATCGCCGCCAGCGCTTCCTTATGATCTTCCGTGGTATGCGCCACCGCCTGCATGGCGGAAGACATCTCAAGCACGGAATCAAGCCGGTTATTCCAGGCTTCGCGTAACAGGCGCCGCGCCATGCGCACGGCTTGCGGCGGATTGGCCGCGATGCGCCGCGCCAGCGCGCGCGCTGCGTCCAGCAATTCCGCATCCGGCACCACCTGAGACACCAGCCCATAAGCCAGCGCCTGATCGGCAGAAAGCGCATCGCCGGTCAGCGACATCTCGGCCGCCTTGGCAAAGCCCACCACGCGCGGCAAAAGCCAGGCGCCGCCATCACCGGGGATGATGCCAAGCTTCACAAAACTTTCCGCAAAGCGCGCAGATTGGCCGGCAATGCGTAAATCGCACATGCAGGTCAGGTCACAGCCCGCGCCCATGGCTGGGCCGTTCACCGCGGCAATCACGGGGATTTCCAATTGTTCGAACATGCGCGGCAGGCGCTGAATGCCATGGCGGTAATAGCCGCGCGCCTGGGCGGGGGTGCGTTCCGTGGAACCACTCGCAGCCTCACCCATGCGGCGCACATTGCCGCCGGCGCAAAAGGCGCTGCCGGCACCCGTTAGGATCGCAACGCGCGCTTTGGCTTCAGCGTCCAGCTTCATGAAGGTAGCGATCAGGGCATCCTGCGTTTCCGGATCGAGCGGATTGCGCGATTCGGGCCGGTTCAGCGTGACCAGGGCGATGTCATCGGTAATTTCAACAAGTACGGGCGCTTCCATGGGTGATTCCTTCCTAGATTACGCGCAGGATGGAACGACGGCGCGCAAGCGGCAAGATCAGCCCGGCCGCTTCGCACCCCGCATGACCGCCACCACACCAAGTGCCAGAACGCAAATCAGCACCAGCACGGTAAAGGTATCGCGAAAGGCGAACATATTCGCCTGGGTCAGCACTACACGCCCCAGAAAATCCTGCGCCAAAGCCTGGCGCGTGCCATCAGCGAAACCTTCCTGCGCCAAAAGCCTTTCAGCATCGCGCAGCCAATCAGCGGTATTGCCGCGCCCTTCCTGGGTTGCCGTCAGCGCCTGGGCGTAAAGCTGTGTGTGACGTTCCAGATAGATGGAAAGCAAATTCACCCCCATCGCCCCGCCAAATTGGCGCGCGAAATTGATCGCCCCGGAACCTTGCCCCACCCATTGCGGCGGCAGGGATCTGAGCGCCCCGGCATTCATGCTGGGCATGGCGATGCCAAAACCAATGCGCCCAATCAGAATCCAAATGGCCAGAGTCCAAAACGGCGTATCCGTGCCGACATCCACCATCAGCCAAGTGGAATAGGCAAACAGCACCAAGCCAATGCCAATCGGCAGCCAGGGTTCGGTCTTATCCGCGATGCGCCCTGCAATCGGGAATACCAGCAGCAACGCGAGCCCCGCCGGCATCAGCACAAGCCCTGCGCGCGTGGCGGAATAACCCTGTACCGTCTGCACAAAAAGCGGCAGCAGATAGACGGAACCAAAAAGCGTCGCGCCATAAACCAACGCCACCAAGGAAGAACAGGCAAAGCCGCGCACGGTAAAAAGCCGCGGATTGAGCATGGCATTAGGGCTGCGCAATTCCCACCAGACAAAGGCAATCGCGGCGACGGCGGCGATGGAAAGCTCGGTCACCACCGCATCGGATTGCCAGCCTTCGCGTTGGCCGCTGGAAAGCCCCGTCAGTAGCGCAAAAAGTGCTGTGATCAGCAGCAGAAAACCCGGCGCGTCAAAGCGGCGTTTGGTGCCGCTGCGCTGAGGCCCCGGCATGAGGATCAGGCCAAGCACCAGCCCGATCATGGCGAAGGGAATGGCCAGGAAGAAAACCGATCGCCAGCCCAAACCATCCACCATCAAGCCGCCGAATGCCGGGCCAAGGGCTGGGGCCAGCACCACGCCCACCGCATATAGCCCCATGGCAGAGCCGCGTTTTTCCGGCGGATAGACCATGAAAATGATTTGCATGCCCAAGGGCTGCACCATGCCGGCCGCAGCACCTTGCAATACGCGGCCCAGAATCAACGTGCCTTCGTCCGGCGCAAAGCCCGACAGCAGAGAACCGAAGATGAAGATCAGCATTGCCGCCGAATAGGTCAGCCGAAACCCGAAGCGATCCACCAGCCAACCATTCAGCAACATGGTGCCGGTGACGGAGGCTAGAAACGCGGTCGCCACCAACTGCGCATGATCCTGCCCCATGCCATAGGCGCCCATGATTTCAGGCAAGGC
>CAMCEP010000169.1 GCA_945873675.1 Asaia bogorensis | reverse complement strand
ATTGCGTCAGCGTATCACCCAGCACCACCGGATGTTCGTGCAATTCCTTTTCCATGAAATGGCGATAATTGCCCTTGCCGGTGGTGGCGCCCGAAACAGCGGTGAGCTTGATTTCGCGCACCACTTCCGCGCCTGTCACATCATGAAACCGCGCGCCGGTACGATCCAGCACCGCCCAATCGCCTTCTTCCAAATACGCAATGCGTCGCGTGAGAGGGGCGAGTGCCAGCGCGTCCGACCCCACGAACATCTCCCCCTCACCAAAACCAACGGCAAGCGGCGCGCCTTGGCGGGCGCAAATCAGCAAATCCGGATGGCCCGCGAAAATCATCGCGAGCGCAAAAGCGCCATGCACGCGCTTCAGCGCAGCTGCCGCCGCTTCTTCCGGCCCCTGCCCGGCTTGCAGAAAATCATCCACCAAAAGCGCGAAGGTTTCAGTATCGGTTTCGGTCTGAAACACATGGCCACGCGCTTCCAATTCCAAGCGTAACTCAGCGTGGTTTTCAATGATGCCGTTATGGACGACAACAACGCGCGCCGTGCCATGCGGATGCGCATTGCGCGTTGTGGGCGCGCCATGGGTTGCCCAGCGCGTATGGCCGATGCCGGTGGTGCCGGGCAGCGGGCTTGCTTCCAAAACGGCGGCCAGATTGCCAAGCTTGCCCTCGGCCCGCCTGCGATCAATCTTGCCATCAATCAGCGTCGCGATGCCGGCACTGTCATAGCCGCGATATTCCAGCCGCCGCAGCGCTTCCAAAAGCCGCGGCGCTGCCGCTGCCTGCCCAACCACACCAACAATGCCGCACATCAGCGCTTCCCCTTGCCCTTGAAGCCACGCCCCGGCTTCATCGCCTGGCGCCCGCGCGCAATCGCCAGCGCATCATCAGGCACGTCTTCTGTGATTACGCTGCCCGCCGCCACCAGGGCGCGCGCGCCAATTTTCACCGGCGCCACAAGCGCCGTATCACTGCCAATGAAAGCACCCTCGCCAATTTCGGTGCGGTGCTTCGCGACGCCATCATAATTGCAGGTGATGGTGCCGGCACCGATATTAGCCCCCGCGCCAATCGTCGCATCGCCCAAATAGCTCAAATGATTTGCCTTGGCACCGGGGCCGAGCGTAGTGGCCTTCAACTCCACAAAATTGCCGACATGGGCATGGGGTTCAATGATGGTGCCGGGACGCAGCCGCGCATAGGGGCCAATCACCGCGCCGCGCTTCACCACACAGCCTTCCAGATGGCTGAAGGCGCGAATGGTCACGCCATCTTCCACTGAAACCCCTGGCCCGAAGAAGATATTCGGTTCCAGCACCACATCCGCGCCAAGCTTGGTGTCGTGGCAAAGATGCACTGTATCGGACGCCAACATCGTCACCCCACCCGTCATGGCGGCAGCGCGCAGGCTGCGCTGCACTTCGGCTTCGGCTTGCGCCAATTCAGCGCGGCTATTGATGCCGCGAAGCTCAGCCTCTGGCGCTTCCACCGCGACCACGCGCTTGCCTTCAAGCCGCGCCTGCTGAATGATATCCGTCAGGTAATATTCACCCTTGGCGTTGTTGTTGCTGATCGCTCCCAGCCAGCGGAACAAATCCTGCGCCGGGGCGGAGATCACGCCAGCATTGCAAAGACCGATCGCGCGTTCTTCTTCCGTCGCATCTGCCCATTCCACAATGCGCGCAACTTCGCATTTCTCATCCAACACCACGCGGCCATAACGCGCGGGATCAGCAGGTCGCATGGCGAGCAGCACAAGCCCTGCTGACTGACGCGCTGCCACCAACGCCTGCAAAGTGGCTTCCGAGATCAGCGGATTATCGCCATAGAGCACGGCGACATCGCCCTGATGCCCACCAAGCAGGGGGGCGGCTTGCAGCGCCGCATGGCCGGTGCCCAGTCTCTCACGCTGCACTACAACCTCTCGCGGCGCGACAGCGTCTTCCAGCGCCGGCATATCCGGCCCGACCACAACTACGATGCGTCCGAACACCTGTTCGCAAGCGCTGATCAGATGCTGGATCATGGGCCGCCCCGCCAAGGGATGCAGCACCTTGGGCTGGGCGGAGCGCATGCGCGTGCCGAGGCCGGCGGCGAGGATGATGGCGGCGGGTCTCATGAAACCGGTGGTAACGCGCCGAGCGGGCTTAGTCCAGACGAAAGATGGACTTCAGGCTAGCCGCTTCTGCCGTTGCCTATGCTTCACTTTTTGTTTCGAAAATCTTCAGGATCGGAAGAGGAAGGCGCACCTAGTTCCTTGGGCGCTGCGTCCAGGGTGTTAAATTCTAGCGCCTTATATCAGGCGTTGCCGGACGCGCGTGACAATGATTTCCGCAATGATGACAATCACCAGGATAGCCAGCAGAATCGTAGCCACGCGATCCCATTGAAAGAAATTGATTGCATCATCAAGAACCACGCCAATGCCACCAGCACCCACCAGGCCAAGCACGGCGCTTTCGCGGATATTGATATCCCACCGAAAAAGCGCCACCCCCCAAAAAGCCGGGGCAATTTGCGGCCAGGCGCCCTTCAGCAGCACATGGCCAACCGGCGCGCCAGTGCCATTGAGCGCTTCCAAGGGGCCGGGGGAGATTTCCTCCAGCGCCTCAGCCAAAAGCTTGCCAACAAAGCCGATGCTGCGAAAGGCTATGGCGAAGGTGCCGGCCGCAGCACCTGGGCCGAAAATCGCCACAAAAATCAGCGCCCAGACTAACGAATTGACGGACCGCGAAGTCACCAAAAGCAACTGCGCAAAGGCATTCAGCCCGCGATAGGGGCAGATATTACGCGCTGCCAGCAGCGCAAGCGGTACGGCAAAGACAAACGCGAACAGGGTGCCGAGTGAGGCGATATGGAGCGTTTCCACCAGCGCGTGATGCACCGCGGGGTGGTAATGCCCAAGATCCGGCGGCCACATGCGCGCCAGAAGATCAAGCATCTGTTCGGGTGCATCAATGAGGAATTCCGGGATGATTTCAACGCTGCGCACGGCCCAGACCAGCGTCATCACCAGGACGAAATAAACCGCCCAGCGCGTGATGCGCTCCATGGGCGTAAAGCGATGCCATTCGCGCATAAGGGCATTCATCTAAGCAGTGTCCGAATGCGACCTGAGACAAGCTCGGCCACGAAAATCAGCGCAATGATGGAAAGGAGAATGGCAGCGACAAAATCATAATCAAATCGCTTGAAAGCCGCGAAAAGCGTGCCGCCGATACCGCCAGCGCCGACAATGCCAACTAATGTTGAATTGCGCAGATTTGAGTCCAATTGATAAAGCGAAAAACCGATGAAACGTGACGCCACCTGCGGAAGAACACCATAGATCAGCACGGCGCCGAAGCTGGCCCCGGTCGCACGAATGGCTTCCACCTGTTTCATTGAGATTTCCTCAATCGCCTCGGCAAAAAGCTTGGCGATGAAGCCCATGGAAGCGATGGTAAGTGCGGCCACCCCCGCCAAGGCACCAAACCCAATCGCCTTCACGAAAAGTATCGCGACAATCACGTAATGCAAGCTGCGACAAAAGGCGACAAAACCGCGCGTGGCGACTGCAAGTGGCCAAGGCGCCAGATTGCGCGCCGCCATCAATCCAAGTGGCAGCGCCAGCAAAATACCAAGCGCCGAGGAAATCACCGCGATTTGTAGGCTTTCCAGCAAGCCTTCAATCAGCAATTCTGCGCGGGAGAAATTGGGCGGCCACATGCGTGCCAGAAAACGCCCGGCCTCGCCAAAACCAATCACAAGCCGCGCCCAGGTAATATCCAATTGTCCGAGCGCATAAATCGCATAGATCACCAAGCCGAGCGCGGTAGTACGCGCGCCCCAATTCGGCGGAAAGGCGCGGCGGCGCAGCGTACTTGCGCTCACAGCCAATCCTCACCGCCGTAAATCTGGCGCAGATGTTCTGGCTGCAACGCCTCGGGCGGGCCATCAAACACAATCTCTCCGCCTGCCATGCCAATGATGCGCTGCGCAAAGCGCCGCGCCAGATCCACATTATGGATATTCACCACCAAAGGCACACCGGCCGAGGTAGAAAGCCCCGTCATCAGCTCCATGATCTCAACCGCCGTGCGGGGGTCGAGTGACGAAGTGGGCTCATCCGCCAACAGCAATTCCGGCTGCTGCATCAAGGCGCGCGCAATGCCAACGCGCTGACGTTGCCCGCCGGAAAGCGCATCGGCGCGGCGCGTTGCCTGTTCCGGCAAGCCAACCGCATCAAGCAAGGAAAAGGCGCGCGCGATATCCGCTTCCGGGTAGCGCCGCATCCAGGCCTGCCAGAATGATACATAACCAAGCCGCCCGGACAGCACATTTTCCATGACGGAAAGCCGCTCGACCAGGTTGTATTCCTGAAACACCATGCCGATCCGTCGGCGCGCCATGCGCAAACCACGACCACGCAAAGGCACAAGGTCCTGCCCATTGAGCAGGACCTGTCCCGCAGTTGGCTCCACTAGCCGATTGATGCAGCGAAGCAGCGTGGATTTGCCAGTGCCGGAAGGTCCAATTACAGCCGTGATGCCCTGCGGCGCGATGGCAAGGTTGATCCCACGCAAGACAGGCTTGCCCGGAACATATTCCTTGACCAGACCCTTGATAACAAGGCCTTGCATCGCGCCCGCTTGCATCACTGCGGCCGCGCTGGCGCTTGCTGCTGTTGCTGACGCTGCTGATTGCGGCGTTGCTCGGCTTCCAATTCGCGCCGGCTTTCCGCGTCAAACGCAGCGCGGTTATAGGGCGCATTCACCGCATCGGCCACTGCGCGCACCGGTGCCCAATGTTCGGAGTATGTCGCAGGCCAAAAGCGATCATTTCCGCCCATATCGCGTTGTAGCGCTTCCGGGAAGCGATAATCAAAGAAGCATTTCCGAATACGCTCCGCCAATTCCGGTCTCAAATCATGGGACAGGGCGAAAGATGAGGTCGGGAATGGATCAGATTGCCAGATGATACGGAAATTTTCCCGCCGCACCTGGCCGCGCGCGACCATGCGGTTGAAAACATCCGATGCCACCGGCGCGGCATCATAATCGCCCGCATTCACGCCCATGACGCTGCGATCATGACCACCCGAATAGACCACGCGGTAATCCGCATCTGGCGTCAACCCAAGCCCAGGAAAGAAGGCGCGCGGCGCCAGATTGCCGGAGTTGGAAGTGGCCGAGGTATGCGCAACGCGCTTACCTTTCAAATCAGCCACTGATTGAAACGGGCTATCTGCGCGCACCAAGGTAACAACACGGTAGCTTTCAAAGGCATCAGGATTGCCCTTGATGGCGAAGGGCACGGCGCCCGCCAGGTTCACGGCGAAAGCCGTTGGGCCTGTCGAAAACCCCGCAATATGCAACCGGCCGGAACGCATGGCTTCCACCTGAGCGGCATTGCTGGTGACCTGGAAATAGACCACGCGACGCCCGACACATTGGCCAAGATATTCCAGCAGCGGGCGGAATTGCGTGGCATAGAGTGCCGGGTCTTCCACCGGCGTATAGGCAAAAACCAGTGTGGATGGATCACGCTGGCGCGCCGCATCGGTAGGCGCATCGGCCACCATGTCACGATTGGCATCGCAAAAGGCGTCATCCAAGGAACCACGGAAGGAGCAGGCAGTTTGCGCGGCAGATCCGCCGGCAGTGGCTGTGACGAGCGCCGCGGCAAGACCGATGGCGCCAAGGCTTTTCCGGAACATGATGCTCTCCCTATGCTGGTGATTCGAATTGGTTTTCGATGTGGCGGCTTTGCGCGCGCGCCGCAAGGTTTTGATCATGGCCGGACCAGGACAACCCCTTCCGGATCGAGCGTCACCGAGACTGCGCTGCCGGCAGCGCGACGATGCAGCCGGTCCGGATGGATGGCGAATAGCTCCCCAAGCGGGGTGGCAATCAGGTATTCCGTATGGGCACCCATATAGGTCGCGCGCGCGATCTGGCCGACGATGCCGGGGCCGCGATCGGCCAGCCGGATCGCCTCTGGCCGGATCACCACATCGCATGGCCCAAGGCCAAGACCGCGATGGGGTAAGGTCAGTATCAGCGCATTAAGCGCTAGCTGCGCGGTATCGCCGCTGATGCTCTCGATGCTGCCGCGCACATGATTTGCCTCCCCCATGAAAGTCGCAACAAAGACATTCTCGGGGCTCGCGTATAGCGCCTCCGGCGTGCCGCTTTGCGCGATTTCGGCATTGCGCATCACCACAATCTTGTCGGACACCGCCAGCGCCTCTGCCTGGTCATGCGTGACATACACAACAGTCAAACCAAGGCGCTGTTGCAGGGCGCGGATTTCTTCGCGCATGCTGCGCCTTAGCCTGGTGT
>CAMCEP010000168.1 GCA_945873675.1 Asaia bogorensis | reverse complement strand
GGCTCTGGCTTTGGTGGCTTGGCGGCGGCTGTTCGGCTTGGTGCGCGTGGTTGGCGTGTGACAATCCTTGAAAAGCTTGATGCGCCAGGTGGGCGCGCTTATGTTTTTCGTCAGGATGGTTTCACTTTTGACGCCGGCCCCACCATCATCACCGCGCCCTATTTGCTGGAGGAACTCTGGTCGCTCGCCGGGCGCAAGCTTGCGCAGGATATTGATCTGCGCGCGATGGACCCCTTCTATCTGATCCGCTTCGACGACGGCGACGTGATGCGCTGCTCTGCGGATCTTGATGTGACGCGGGCCGAGGTCGCACGGATTGCGCCGCAAGACAGTGCAGGCTTTGAGCGTTTCATTCTTGAAAGTGAGCGCATCTTTCGCGTGGCCTTCGCCGATCTGGCCGATAAGCCTTTCCATAGTCTTGCGAGCCTTATCAGTGCCGCACCGGATTTGATCCGGCTGAAGGGCTATCGCACCGTCTATAGCCGCGTCTGCGATTATTTCACCAGCGATAAGCTGCGCGTTGCCTTCAGCTTCCACCCGCTGCTGATCGGCGGGAACCCCATGACCACCACCGCCTATTACTGCCTGATCGCGCATCTGGAACGGCTGCATGGTGTGCATTACGCCATGGGCGGCATGGGCGCGCTGGTGCAAGGCATCGTCAATCTCGCGACAAGTCTGGGTGGTAGCATTCGCTACAACACCGAAGTGAAGTCCATCACCACCGAAGGCCGCCGCG
The DNA here is from genome assembly GCA_945873675.1 of Asaia bogorensis. Taxonomy (GTDB): domain Bacteria; phylum Pseudomonadota; class Alphaproteobacteria; order Acetobacterales; family Acetobacteraceae; genus Neoroseomonas; species Neoroseomonas bogorensis_C. Next base: position 5,614 of record CAMCEP010000168.1, on the reverse strand, counting down.
CAACAGGCGTTGAGCTGGCTGATGGTGAAAGGCTTGCCGCCGATATCGTTGTCTCCAACGCCGATGTTGCCTGGACTTACAGTAAGCTGTTGCAGGACTTCCCGCGTCGGCGCTGGACTGATCGTAAGATCGCCCGTGCGCGTTATTCCATGAGCCTTTTCGTCTGGTATTTCGGCACCAAGCGCAGGTATGATGATGTCTATCACCACACCATGGTGCTCGGGCCGCGTTACCAGGAATTGCTGCACGATATTTTTACGCGCAAGCACCTTGCGGAAGATTTCAGTCTTTACCTGCATCGCCCGACCGCGACAGATGACTCAATGGCGCCGCCGGGCTGCGATTCCTTCTACGTGCTTGCCCCCGTGCCGCATTTGGGCGGCAAGGTAGATTGGGCCAAGCATGCCGAACCCTATCGCAAGGCCATCGAAAAGCGCCTGGAAGAAACGGTATTGCCGGGCCTTGGTGAGGCGCTTGTCACATCACGCATGATCACGCCGCAGGATTTTCAGGATCGGCTGCTATCGGTGAATGGCGCTGCCTTTGCGCTGGAACCTCAGCTTTTCCAAAGCGCCTGGTTCCGCCCGCATAATGTGAGCGAAGAAGTGCAGGGGCTTTATCTTGTTGGCGCCGGCACGCATCCGGGTGCGGGTGTGCCGGGCGTGATTTCCTCAGCCAAGGTCCTGGATCAGCTTGTGCCGCATGGGGATACGCTTAGGCGTAACTAGTGCGTTTTCCATTTACCTTCGTTCACGGAAAACACCCTCAACTTTGGTTTGGTCGCATTTTCCGATTCGCCAAGTGATTCCATTTGGCTTGAAAATGCTAAGCGCGCCCCGCCCCAATCCGAATAGTGCCCCGCGCGCCGGCCCAATCTTCCAAAAGCCGCGCCGCAGCGATGCGCCCTGACATTGCCGCCATGGGAATGCCAGGCCCGGGATGCACGGAACCACCGGCCAAATAGAGCCCTTGCAGCCGCGTCACCGCGCCTGGTCGCGCAAAGGTGCCGGTTGTGCCGTGGCTGGCTCGGCCATAAAGCGCGCCACCGGAACCCGGGAAAAGCCTGGCAAAGCCTTCTGGCGTGGTGACCACTTCCTCACCCGCACTGCGTGCCACATCCAGGCCGCAGGCCTTCAGCAAGCCAAAGCCACGCTCACCAAGTTCTGCGATTTCATCAGGCGTATGGCTGCGCCGATCACCATCGGCTGGCGCATTGATCAGCACGAGCATCCGTTCCGGCGAGCCCTGCGCGGGGCCCGGCCCTGCTTCTCGATCCTGCGCGCAAATATAAACTGTCGGTGCCGCAGTGATGTCGCGCCGGCGGAAGATAGCGTCGAATTCCGCCGCGTAATCCTCAGAGAAAAACACATTGTGATGCACCAGGGGAAAGCCAGAGGTCGGCGCCTTCACACACCAGGTGACGGCAGAAAGGGAACGCGCGGCGCGTGGCGTGTCTTCTGCTGCACTGCGCGGCGCTTGTCCCAAAAGGCCCTGCGCCAGCGCTGCCACATCGCCGTTGAAGACCACAGCATCTGCGGGAATTTCCTCGCCCTGTGCCAGCCGCACACCAGAAACGCGGCCTTGGCGCGTCACAATCTCCGCAACTTCCGCACCAAAGCGGAAGTCAGCACCCTTGGCTTCAGCCAGGCGCTGGATAGCATCCGCCACGCGCCGCATGCCGCCCTTCACAAACCACACACCATCCTGTTCCACATGCGCGACAAGCATCAGCGTGGCCGGCGCCAACCAGGGCGAACACCCGCAATAGGTCGCGTAACGCCCAAATAATTGACGTAAGCGCGGGTCACGAAAATGCTCGCCCAAGGCATCCCAGAGCGTCTTCATCGGTGCGGTACGAATCAGCGCAGCGATATTGGTAATGCCAACGCGCTTCACCAGATCAAGCGGGGAGGGGCGTTCGGCAGCAATGAAGGAACCGCGCAGCGTGCGGAAAATATCAGCGCTTCGCGCACAAAAGGCACGATACCCGCGCGCTTCCGCCGCGCCGGCGAAATCGCCGATGGCATCAGCGGAACGCGCGATATCCGCAAATAGATCAAGCCTGCCGCCAGCGCGCCAGGCATGCCGCGCCAGGATATCTGCTTTTTGCAAGGGCAGCGCAGTTTCCAGGGAGGCGCCGGCATCCGCGAATAGCCCTTCAAAAATCCAGCGCATGGTAAAAACCGTCGGGCCGCCATCAATTGGGCTGCCATCCACCATGACTTCGCGCATTTTGCCGCCCGGTGCCGCGGCGCGTTCCAGCACTGTCACCGCCGCACCACGCCGCGCAAGATCGGCGGCGGCTGCAAGCCCGCCCATGCCGGCGCCAATCACAACAACGCGCGGGGCAGCCATGTTACGTTGCAGCGCTTAATCGCCGGCCGCGTCCGGCGAATTGCCGATCCACCACGCGGCGATGCCAGATGATCAGCGAAACACCCACAACCAGCGGCACTGCCCACATGAAGGGATTGAGCGCCAATTCTGGAAAAACCCTGACGGACCCGAAAGCCATGAAGGCGGTGTAGACTGATATGCCGGCACCCACCAAAGCCTTGATGTGTTCCTTGATCCAGGAACCCGGCCCCGGTTCGCGCGCCATCAGGAACCAGAGATTCGTGGCCGCCGTCGCGAGCCCCACGATGCAAATGCCGATCATCAAAGGCTGGCCAATCATCCAGCCCTGCCAGGCGCAATTCAAGGAAGCCGGGATCAGCGCATATTGCAGAAACAGATTGAGCCTGGTGCGATTCAATTCATGGCGGCGCTTGTTACGAATGGAAAGCCAGCCATACCAGGCAAGGTTCACCGTCAGCAGCCCGGTCATCAGCATCATCCAACCGAAAATACCGCGGATGAAGGCCTCATCAAACCGGCCTTCCAGATGCGGGTGGGTTTCAATTGGTGCGGCCAGGGTCAGCAGGCTCATGGTCATGGCAAGGCAGCCGGTGATCAGCAGCGCGAAGGTAAAAATCTTCCCCCAGCGCGCGTGGTTGGCGCCGCCCTTCCGCCCAATCACGGGTACCCAGAAAGCAATCGCACCAATGCTGCCCGTCACGATATGGGCGGCAACCAGCGCATGGAACAGGAACAGGACCATCCGAGCCTCCCCGGCTTTCATGTGACAATTGCACTTGACACATGCCGATGTAAAGCATGGAAATCAGGTATGGCAGTTCAAGAATTGCAGCGCGTCTTCCCCTTGGGCCGCCCCGCCTTTGTGCAGGGCAGGGCCCCATGAATCACGCGCTGACCTTCCGCGCCTTTGCCCCGCCGCGGCCAGAGCCCTTGCCCGCGGTGATCGCCCTGATGCGCTGCATGATCCGCGGCGATGGTGATTTGCTCTCGCTTTTGCCGGCCGAGGCTTATCGCATGCCGATCGGGCCGCTTGGCTATTCGCGCCGGTCCACCATCATCGTCAATCGCCCCGATCTGGTGCGCGAAGTGCTGACCGATCCCAAGGGCATTCTGCCCAAAAGCGATCTGATGGTGCATGCGCTGGATCCCTTGATTGGCGACTCGATCTTTGTCTCCTCCGGCGCCACCTGGCGGCGTCAGCGCGGCATGATTGACCCGGCCTTAACAATGATGCGCGTCAACCGCGCTTTCCCGGCCATGGAAGCCGGCGCGGCGGCGGCCGAAGCCACACTGGCCGATCACGCCGCGCGCGATAAGTGCTTTTCACTCGACCTGATGATGAGCCACATGACGGCAGACATCATCTGCCGCACGGTATTTTCAACCGGGCTCGAGACACGCGTGGCGCATGAGGTCTTCGATGCCTTCACTGAATTCGAACATAGCGTGGCGCAGGTGGAAATTCGCCGGCTGATTTTTGACCGCGCCTGGAAACGCATTCCGCAAAAGGAAAGCGTGCTGAATGCCTGTGGTCTGATTCGGCGATATTTGGGCGAATTGCTGGATACGCATTTGGGCGATGGCGCCAGCAGCTTTGATGATATCGCAAGTGCCATCATCGCCGCGCATGATGTGGAAGGCAAAGCCTTCACGCGCGAAGAATTGATTGATCAGCTCGGCGTGCTGTTCCTGGCCGGGCATGAAACTAGCGCCAGCGCGCTGACCTGGGTTTTCTATTTGCTTGCGACGCAACCCGCGCTAGTGGCGCGGCTGCGTGCTGAGGTGAATGAGGTTGTCGGCGAAGGACCCATCCTGTTCGAACATACGCGAAAACTTCCATTTATACGCAACGTGTTTCGCGAAACGCTCCGGCTTTATCCACCCATCACCTTCCTGCCGCGTGTCGCGAATGAGGCAACGCGCATCGGTGATTACCCGGTGAAGAAGGGCGCGCTGATCATGGTGGCACCCTGGGTGCTGCATCGCCACCAGGCCTATTGGCGCGATCCGCATATGTTTGACCCAGACCGTTTTCTGCCGGAACGCGAAGCGGAAATGACCACGGGCGCCTATATTCCCTTCGGCATTGGCCCGCGGGTTTGCGCGGGTGCTGCCTTTGCGCAGGTTGAAGCGGTACTACTGATTGCGCGGCTATTCCGCCATTTTGATTTTCACATCGAAGCGCCTGGTGATGTGCGCCCCGCAGCGCGGCTCACCACGCGCCCGGCGCGGCAGGTGATGTGCCGCGTCACCCGCGTGGCATGACAGGCAATCTGCTGCTCACCCTGGGGCGCCTGCCCAAGGCGTTGGATTTGGCGCGCGGCTTTGCTGATCTTGGTTGGCGTGTGGTGGTGGCGGAACCCTTCAAGCGCCATCTGGCGGGCGCATCCCGCGCGGTGGCGCAAAGCCATCGCGTGACAGCACCGGCGGAAGACAAGCAGGCCTATCTGGCTGATCTTCGGCGTATCATCGCGGATGAGAAGATTGATCTTGTCGTGCCGGTTTCGGAAGAAACCATGCATGTGGCGTTCCTGCGCGATGGCTTGCCCACCACCACGCGGCTATTCACCATGCCACCGGAAAATTTGCTCCGGCTACACAACAAGCACGGCTTCGTGCAGCAGGCAGTCGCTTGGGGCCTTGCCGTCCCGGAGACCCATGCGCTTGGCGATTCTGCGGCCGAGGCATTGGTGCAAATCGGTCCGGTGGTGGTCAAGCCAGTGCATTCCTGTTCTGGTCGCGGCGTGCGCCTGCTGCCCGCCGGAGCTGCCTTGCCCGCGCCTGATCCCGCGATTCCCACGATTGTGCAGCGCTGCGTGATGGGCGCGGAATATAGTTCCTGTTCCATCGCACATGAGGGGCGGGTTTCTTCCACGGTCATCTACCGCGCGGCGCAGAAATCGGGTTCGGTCGCGGTGGCTTTTGAACGGGTGGAACACCCCGCTATTGCCGATTGGATCACGCGTTTCATCGCCGCGGCCAACTGGACCGGCTTCATCGCCTTCGACATCATGGTGGATGAGGCCGGCCAGCCCTGGGGGATTGAATGCAATCCGCGCACGACAAGTGGTTTGCATTTCTGGCAGCGCGAAGATATCGCGCGTGCCGTTGTGGAACCGGGCTTTATCCCGCGCTATCGGCCTGAGACCCGCTTGCAGCAATTTTATTCGGCGCTGACGGAAACGCAGATGTCGCTGTTCCGGCGCGGCCCATTTCGCGAAAATCTGCGCCACTTGTTCTCAACACGCGATGTCAG
>CAMCEP010000167.1 GCA_945873675.1 Asaia bogorensis | reverse complement strand
ACGCAGGGCAAAGTTGGCGCTTCCGCCTGCCTGATCCCATCGCGCGTGCGGGAGAGGAAGAAGGCGGCGATGATCGGCTGCTCGCGCCCTTGCCCGGTCAGGTGACGCAGCTAATGGCAAGCGAAGGCCAGGAAGTCGCGCGCGGTGATTTCCGTCCCGCCTGTTGAGATGCGCCAAGCATCGCCCGCCGGTATCAGGCTGATGGCGTGCACATCATCTTCAAGGTGAAAATCAAAGGAGCGTGACGGGCGCGTATTGATCCACCAATGATCTGTCGCATGCCAGGGCGAATGCGGGTCAGCGCTGGCTGTGGCTTGATCGCGCGCGGCTGCTTCTTCCAAGGCGATCACGCCAAGCGCGGCAAGGGCCAGCGTTTGCGCCGAAGGATGCAGCTTCGGCGTCAGCAGTATTTCGGCGTTGCGCCCAATGAAGCCAGTATCAATGCCGCCCGAAGCAAAATCCGGATGCGCCAGAATGCGGTCCAGCATGTCCAGATTATGAGCGACACCGATGATATCCGAATGCGCCAGGCCCGCCCGCAGCCGCGCAATCGCCTCTGCCCGGCTTGGTGCATAGGCGATCATTTTGGCGACCATGGCATCGTAATGGATACTGATGCGATCTCCGGCAACAAAGCCGCTATCAATGCGCAAGCCCTGGTCGGAAAGCCGGAAAACCTGAAGCGCGCCAATGGAAGGCGCAAAATCACGTGCCGGGTCTTCGGCGTATAAGCGAAGCTCCATCGCATGGCCTTGGGCGCGGATATCTTGCTGGCGTACCGGGAGCGCTTCACCGGCCGCGACGCGCAATTGCCATTCCACCAGATCAAAGCCGGTGATGGCTTCTGTCACCGGATGTTCCACCTGAAGGCGCGTATTCATCTCAAGAAAATAAAAGCCGCCATCCTGTGCGATGAATTCTACCGTGCCGGCGCCTTGGTAGTGTACGGCCTTGGCGGCGGCCACTGCGGCGGCACCCATGGCGTCGCGCATTTCAGCGTTGATGCCAGGCGCGGGCGCTTCTTCAATCACTTTCTGATGGCGGCGCTGGGCGGAGCAATCACGTTCAAACAAATGTACCGCATTGCCGTGGCTATCGCCGAATACCTGCACTTCGATATGGCGCGGGCGTTCCAGATAGCGTTCGATCAATACGCGATCATCACCAAAGGCCGATGCGCCTTCCTGCCGCGCGGCGCGGAGCGCATCTGCGAAATCGCCAGCAGCGCGCACCACGCGCATGCCACGCCCACCACCGCCGGCAACGGCCTTGATAATGAGCGGGAAGCCGATGCGCCTCGCCTCATCGGCAAGAAATGACGCATCTTGGTCTGTGCCGTGATAGCCAGGCAAAAGCGGCACGCCGGCCTTTTCCATCAGCGCCTTGGCTGAACCCTTGGAACCCATGGCGCGCATGGCGGCGGCACTTGGGCCAACGAAGATAATGCCCGCTGCTGCGCAAGCTTCCGCGAAAGCAGGATTTTCTGACAGAAAACCATAGCCGGGATGAATCGCTTCCGCCCCCGCGCGCTTCGCAGCGGCGATGATGGCAGGGATGTTCAGATAACTCTCGCGCGCGGATGGGGCACCGATGTGAATCGCCTCATCCGCCATTTGCACATGCTGCGCGGTTTCATCGGCGTCGGAGAATACCGCAATGCTGCGCAGACCCATGCGGCGCGCGGTGCGGATGATGCGGCAGGCGATTTCGCCGCGATTGGCGATCAGTAGGCTTTGGAACATGGCCGCCCCCTACATCCGGAACACGCCGAAGCGTGTCTGTTCAATGGGTGCATTGCAGGTAACCGCGAGTGAAAGGCCCAGAATACGGCGCGTATCGGCGGGGTTGATAATGCCATCATCCCAAAGCCGCGCGCTAGCGTGATAGGGATGGCCTTCGGTCTCATACTTTGCGCGAATAGGGGCTTTGAAGGCTTCCTCTTCTTCTGCTGGCCATTCCTTGCCTTGCGCTTCCATATTGTCGCGGCGAAGTTGCGCCAGCACACTCGCCGCCTGTTCGCCACCCATTACGGAAATGCGCGCATTGGGCCACATAAACATAAAGCGCGGATCATAGGCGCGCCCGCACATGCCGTAATTGCCGGCACCATAGCTGCCGCCGATCACCACCGTGAATTTCGGCACGCGCGCCGTTGCAACTGCCGTCACTAATTTCGCGCCATCCCGCGCAATACCGCCGGCTTCATATTTCCGCCCCACCATGAAGCCTGAGATATTCTGCAAAAACAGCAGCGGAATGCCGCGTTGGCAGCAGAGTTCAATGAAATGCGCGCCCTTCAGCGCGGATTCCGAAAACAGGATGCCGTTATTGGCAAGAATGCCGATGGGATAACCATGGAGATGCGCGAAACCGCAAATCAGGGTAGTCCCATAAAGCCGCTTGAATTCGTCGAACTCGCTGCCATCCACCAGGCGCGCAATCACTTCCCGCACATCATAGGGGGCGCGGATATCAGCGGGCACGACGCCAAGCAATTCGCGCTCATCATAAAGCGGCGCGCGCGGCGCGCGCAGCGCCAATTGCGGCGAGTTACGCGGCCCAAGCCCTGCTACAATACGCCGACAAATCGCCAACGCATGGCGATCATCCTGCGCGTAATGATCCACCACGCCGGATTGGCGTGCATGCACATCAGCACCACCCAATTCTTCCGCTGTCACAACTTCACCTGTCGCAGCACGCACCAAGGGCGGGCCACCCAGAAAGATGGTGCCTTGTTGGCGCACGATGATGCTTTCATCCGACATGGCGGGCACATAAGCGCCGCCCGCGGTGCAGCTGCCCATCACCACGGCGATTTGCGGAATGCCTTCTGCCGACATATTCGCCTGGTTGAAGAAGATGCGGCCGAAATGCTCACGGTCCGGGAAAATCTCATCCTGCTGCGGCAGGAAGGCACCGCCGGAATCCACCAGATAAATGCAGGGCAGGCGATTGGCGCGGGCGATTTCCTGCGCGCGAACGTGCTTTTTCACCGTCATCGGGAAATAGGTGCCACCCTTCACCGTGGCATCATTCGCGATGATCACACATTCGCGTCCCGACACGCGCCCGATGCCCGAAATGATGCCAGCACAGGGAACCTCCCCGCCATAAAGCCCATGGGCGGCAAGCTGCGACAGTTCCAGAAATGGCGATCCCGGATCAATCAAAGCGCGCACACGTTCCCGCGGCAGTAGCTTGTTGCGCGCCAAATGCTTGTCCCGCGCACCCTTGCCGCCACCTTGTTCGGCTGTCGCGATGGTCTTTTCCAAATCCGCGACCAGCGCCGCCATGGCATCGGCATTGGCGGCGAAGCTCTCACTGCCCGTATCAAGCTCAGTACGCAGAATGGTCATGCGGTTTCGCGGAACAATTCCCGCCCGATCAGCATGCGTCGGATTTCCGATGTGCCGGCGCCGATCTCATAAAGCTTGGCATCACGCAGCAGCCGGCCCGTCGCGTAATCATTGATATAGCCATTGCCACCGAGGCATTGAATGGCTTCCAGCGTCATCCATGTGGCTTTCTCGGCCGCGTATAAAATCGCACCGGCGGCATCCTTGCGCGTGGTCTGGCCGCGATCACAGGCCTTGGCAACCGTGTAGATATAGGATTTCGCCGCGTTCATGGTGGTGTACATATCGGCGATCTTGGCTTGCATGATCTGGAATTCGCCAATCGCCTGGCCGAATTGCTTGCGTTCATGCACATAGGGCAGCACGATATCCATACAGGCTTGCATAATGCCAAGCGGCCCAGCCGCCAACACGGCGCGTTCATAATCAAGACCGCTCATCAACACGCGCACGCCGCCATTGATTTCACCGAGCACATTTTCGGCCGGCACTTCGCAATCCTGAAACACCAATTCGCCAGTGTTTGAACCGCGCATGCCAAGCTTATCCAGCTTTTGCGCACAGGAAAAACCCGGGAAGTTTTTTTCCACCAGAAAGGCGGTAATGCCTTTGGGGCCGGCTGAAGGGTCTGTCTTTGCGTAGATCACCAGCACATCGGCATCCGGGCCATTGGTGATCCACATTTTCGTGCCGTTCAACACATAGCGATCACCGCGCTTTTCAGCGCGCAAGCGCATGGAAACCACATCGGAACCTGCACCTGGCTCGCTCATCGCCAGCGCGCCCACATGCTCACCGGAAATCAGCTTGGACAAATACCGCCGCTTCTGATCCTCGTTCCCGTTGCGGGAGATTTGATTGACGCAAAGATTGGAATGCGCACCATAGGAAAGCCCGACCGAGGCAGAGGCGCGGGAGATTTCCTCCATTGCCACCACATGTTCCAAATAGCCCATGCCGGCGCCGCCATATTCTTCCGCAACCGTGATGCCAAGCACGCCAAGATCGCCGAATTTACGCCAGAGATCGGCGGGGAAATCATTGGTCTTGTCTATATCCGCAGCGCGTGGCGCGATTTCAGCCGCGGAGAAGGCAGCCACCTGATCGCGCAGCATATCGGCGGTCTCGCCGAGATCGAAATCAAGCCCCGGAAGGCGGTTTGGAATATTGGCCATGCTCAACCCGTCGCGTTGATCGTCATTCTTGCACCCAGAATAGGCGCAGGCGCCATCAAGGCCAAGCAAATATTGCAAACTTTTCCCTATCCCGCCAAGAATGGGTCAATGCCCAGGGAGAATAGGAATGACCAGCCCAGCCCTTAGCTATGTGACCGGCCAAAGCAATCAGCCCTTGCTCGGTGAGACTATCGGCCTGAATTTCGACCGCACCGTCGCCCAATGGGGTGATCGGCCGGGGCTGATTGTGCGCCAACAGGGCATTCGCTGGAGCTATGCGGAATTGGGGGCGAAGGTTGATGCCTTCGCTGCCGGGCTTTTGGCGCTGGGGCTACAGCCGGGCGACCGCGTCGGTATCTGGTCGCCAAATAATGCAGAGTGGGTGATCACCCAATTCGCCACTGCCAAGGCCGGGCTGGTACTGGTGAATATCAACCCGGCCTATCGGCTTTCCGAATTGGAATATGCGCTGAACAAGGTGGGCTGCCGCGCGCTGATTATCGCAACGCGTTTCAAGACATCCGATTACGTCGGCATGGTGAATACGCTGGCACCGGAATTGGCGCGCGCCTTGCCAGGCCGCCTCACGGCAGAGAAATTGCCTAAACTTGAGATGGTGATTGAGATCAGCGCAAACCCTTCACCGGGTATGATTCCCTTTAACAGTATTTTGGGCATGGGCGCAGCAGCGCATCACGAACGCTTGCGTGAATTAGCTAGCAAGCTGCAATTTGATGATCCGATCAATATCCAATTCACCTCCGGGACCACGGGTGCGCCGAAAGGGGCGACGCTGACGCATCACAATATCCTGAATAATGGCTTCTTCATTGGGGAAGCGATGAAGCTGACGCCGCAGGATAAGCTTTGCATTCCGGTCCCGCTGTATCATTGCTTCGGTATGGTGCTGGGTAATCTGGCCTGCACGACGCATGGCACAGCCATGGTCTATCCGGGTGAAGGATTTGATCCATTGGCAACGCTGCAAACCGTGGCGGAAGAACGCTGCACCGGTCTGCATGGCGTGCCCACCATGTTCATCGCACAAATGGAACACCCTCAATTCGCGAGATTCGATCTTTCGTCGCTCCGCACGGGTATTATGGCCGGGGCGCCCTGCCCGATTGAGGTGATGCGCCGCGCGGTGGATACGATGAATTTGCGCGAAATCACCATTGCTTATGGCATGACGGAAACAAGCCCGGTCAGTTTCCAGACCAGCGTGGATGATCCGCTCGATCGCCGCGTTTCCACGGTTGGGCGCGTGCAGCCGCATCTGGAAGTGAAGATTATTGATAGCGAAGGCCGGATTGTACCGCGCGGCGTGCCTGGTGAGCTTTGCACACGTGGCTATGCCGTCATGCTCGGCTATTGGGAAGATGCCGAACGCACAGCACAAGCGATTGATGCTGCACGCTGGATGCATACCGGCGATCTGGCCACGATTGATGAGGAAGGCTTCTGCAATATCGTCGGCCGCATCAAGGATATGGTGATCCGTGGTGGCGAGAATATCTATCCGCGGGAGGTTGAGGAATTCCTCTATCGTCATCCTAAGATTGAGGATGTGCAGGTATTCGGCGTACCTGATCAGCGTTTTGGTGAGGAACTCTGTGCTTGGATCAAGCTGCGCGCCCATGAACACATGACTGCGGATGATGTACGCGCTTTCTGCGCTGGCCAGATCGCACATTACAAGGTGCCACGGCACATAAAATTTGTGGAAAGCTTCCCCATGACTGTCACGGGCAAGATGCAGAAATTCATTATGCGGGAGGAAACAACTCGCGAATTGGGTTTGCAAGAAGCGAAGACAGCATAAAGCAATGAAGAGCAGTCTTTTCGCT
>CAMCEP010000166.1 GCA_945873675.1 Asaia bogorensis | reverse complement strand
TCCTCGCTCAACCCGCGCATGCGGGTGCGGGATATTCTGGCGGAGCCAATCCGTAATTTCGGCCTCGCCAAGGATGCGGCTGATCTGGAAAAGCGCGTCGGCGATCTGATGGACCGCGTGCGCCTGCCGCGTGATGCCGTTGGGCGCTGGCCGCATGAATTCTCGGGCGGGCAGCGCCAGCGCATTGGCATCGCCCGCGCCTTAGCCGCTGAGCCTGACCTGATCATCTGCGATGAGGCGGTCTCAGCGCTTGATGTGTCGGTCAAGGCGCAGATCGTGAACCTGTTGCAGGATTTGCAGAAGGAACTCGGCCTCGCGCTGCTGTTCATCAGCCATGATTTGGCGATTGTGGAACATATGACGCATCGCGTGGCGGTCATGTACCTTGGCAAAATCGTGGAAGTGGCGCCGAAGCGCGAATTATTTGCCGCGCCGAAGCACCCCTATACGGAAGCGCTGCTTTCCGCCGTGCCGGTGCCAGAACCCGGTGCGCAGCGTGAACGTGTCATTCTGAAGGGGGATGTGCCAAGCCCGATCAACCCGCCCAAGGGCTGCCGTTTCCATACGCGCTGCCCCTATGCCTTTGATCGGTGCCGGCAGGATGAACCGGCGCTCCGCCAGACGGAGCCCGGGCATTGGTCCGCCTGCCATTTGCATGACCGTCCGGCGGCAGAAAACCCGCTGGCCGGGGCCAAGGGCGCGGCGCTGATCGCGAAGCATTGAAGGGGGAAATACCCCCTTGCCCGGAGACTTATTCTCCGGGCAAGATTTCATACTGAAAAGCTTGACGAAGCCCCATCTGAAGGATGAGGCTTCGGTTTGAAACACCCCCAGGCGCGCAAGCCTGGGCAGAACATGATTGGGAGACGCGCTATGCCGCAGGTGACACTGACCGTGAATGGTCAAACCCATACGGCCGAGGTTGAAGGCCGCACGCTTCTGGTGGAATTGCTGCGCGAAAAGCTCCGCATGACCGGCACGCATGTCGGCTGCGATACCAGCCAATGCGGCGCTTGCGTGGTGCATGTGAATGGCGAAAGCGTGAAGTCTTGCACGACGCTCGCCGTGATGTGCAATGGCGCGAATGTGAGCACCATTGAAGGCCTCGCCGCCGCCGATGGCACGCTGCATGTTATGCAGGAAGCCTTCCGCGAATACCACGCGCTGCAATGCGGCTTCTGCACCCCAGGCATGGTCATGAGCGCGATTGACCTGGTGAACAAGCACCCGAACGGCATGACTGAACAGCAAATCCGCGAAGGGCTTGAAGGCAATCTGTGCCGCTGCACCGGCTATCACAATATCGTGAAGGCCATCGCGGCCGCGGCGGAAGTCATGCAAGGCAAGCGGCGCGAAATGGCGCGCGCTGCCGACTGAATAGGGCAGGGGTATAGCGTGGTTCGTATTACGTATCCCGCTATCTCTTGCTTTGAGCGACTGATTCACCGCTCCGGTGATTCCACCTTCGCGGATCAGTCGCTACCCCGCCTGTGCGTCCGTTAAAAGGCCGCACCAAAACAATCAGCCTGATGGGAGGCGACGAACATGAACGTGGTGACACCGTTTGAAGGCATCGGGGCCAGCGTCCGCCGCAAGGAAGATTTCCGCTTCCTGCAAGGGCGCGGCGCTTATACGGATGATGCGAACAAGCCCGGCCAGTTGCATGCCTGGATCCTGCGCAGCCCGCATGCCCATGCCCGCATCAAATCCGTAGATATCTCGGCTGCCGCTTCCATGCCCGGCGTGGTGGAAATCTACACCGGCGCCGATATGGCGAAGGATGGCGTGGGCGGCCTGCCCTGCGGCTGGCAGATCCACAATAAGGATGGTTCGCCAATGGCCGAACCGCCGCATCCCGTGCTGGCGCAGGGAAAGGTGCGCCATGTGGGTGACCAGGTGGCGGTTGCCATCGCTGCCACGCGCCAACAGGCGCGCGATGCTGCGGAAGCTATCGTTGTTGATTATGATGTGCTGCCCGCCGCAGCCACCATGGCAGCGGCGCTGAAGCCCGGTGCCGCCGCCATTCATGACGGTGTCGCCGGCAATCTTTGCTATGATTGGCATATCGGCGACAAGGCCTTGGTGGATGCCGCCTTCGCCGGCGCCGCGCATGTGGTCAAGTTCGATCTGGTGAATAACCGCCTGATCCCGAATGCCATGGAACCCCGTTCTGCGGTTGGCGAGTTTGATCGCACCACGGGCGATTACACGCTCACCACCACCAGCCAGAACCCGCATGTCATTCGCCTGCTGATGGGCGCGCATGTGCTGCATTTGCCGGAATCGAAGCTGCGCGTGATCGCGCCTGATGTCGGCGGCGGCTTTGGCAGCAAGATTTACCATTATGCGGAAGAAGCCATCGTCACCTGGTCTGCCGGCAAGCTGGGCCGGCCCGTACGCTGGACGGCGGATCGCACCGAAAGCTTCATGTCGGATGCGCATGGGCGGGACCATGTCAGCCATACCGAATTGGCGCTGGATGCGCATGGCAAGATCCTGGGGCTGCGCGTTGCAACCCAGGCCAATATGGGCGCCTATCTTTCCACCTTCGCGCCCTGCGTGCCGACCTATCTTTACGCCACGCTGCTGGCCGGCGTGTACACCACGCCCGTGATCTATTGCGAAGTGAAGGCCGTTTTCACCAATACCGTACCGGTGGATGCCTATCGCGGCGCCGGCCGGCCGGAAGCGACCTTCCTGCTGGAACGCCTGATGGATGTTGCCGCCAAGCAAACTGGCATTGATCGGGTGGAACTCCGTCGGCGGAACTTCATCCAGCCCGATCAATTCCCCTATCAAACGCCGGTCGCGCTGCAATATGACAGCGGCAATTACCACGCCACACTTGATCAGGCGATGGCGTCAGCCGATTGGGCCGGCTTCCCGGCACGTCGCGCGAAAGCTGCCAAGCGTGGCAAGCTGCGCGGTATTGGCTGTTCCACCTATGTGGAAGCCTGCGGTATTGCGCCTTCCGCCGTGGTCGGCAGCCTTGGCGCCCGCGCGGGGCTTTATGAAGTGGGCACCATCCGCGTGCACCCAACCGGCAGCGTGACGGTGTTGACCGGTTCTCATAGCCACGGCCAGGGCCATGAAACCACCTTCGCGCAGCTGGTTGCTGATAAGCTCGGCGTGCCGGTGGCGCAGGTTGATATCGTGCATGGCGATACCGCCAAGGTGCCCTTCGGCATGGGGACCTATGGTTCGCGGAGCCTCGCCGTTGGCGGCAGCGCCATGATGAAGGCGATGGATAAGATCATCACCAAGGGCAAGCGCATCGCGGCGCATCTGATGGAAGCCTCGGTGGACGACATCGAATTCGACCGGGGCACTTTCCGCGTGGCGGGCACGGACAAGACCAAGGCGCTGGTGGATATCAGCGTCGCGGCCTATGTGCCGCACAACTACCCGATCGATGAATTAGAACCGGGCCTGGAAGAAACCGCCTTCTATGACCCGAAGAATTTCACCTATCCGGGTGGCTGCCATATCGCGGAAGTGGAGATTGATCCCGAAACCGGAATCACCTCCGTCATTAGTTTCACCGCCGTGGATGATGTGGGCCGCGTGATCAACCCCATGATCGTGGAAGGCCAGGTGCAAGGCGGTGTCGCGCAGGGGATTGGGCAGGCATTGCTTGAAACCTGCGTCTATGATGCGGATGGCCAGCTACTGTCTGGTTCCATGATGGATTACACCATGCCAAGGGCGGATGATCTGCCTTCCGTTTCGGTTGCAACCCACACCACGCTTTGCACCCATAACCCGCTTGGGGTGAAGGGCTGCGGCGAAGTGGGGGCCATTGGGTCCCCGCCCGCCGTGATCAATGCGGTGGTGGATGCGCTTTCCGATTATGGCGTGACGCATGTCGAAATGCCGGCGACCCCGGCAAAACTCTGGCAGATCATCAATAGCGGCCGCCGCGCGGCGGCAGAATAAAGGACCATAGCCATGTATGATTTCGCTTATCACAAGCCCTCAAGCCTGGCCGAAGCCGCGAAGCTGCTGGCTGATCCGGATGCCAAGGCGGTCTCTGGCGGGCATACGCTGATCCCGGCGCTGAAGCACCGGCTGAATAAGCCGTCAGCGCTGGTGGATTTGTCCGGCATTGCGGAGATGAAGGGCATTCGCCGCGAAGGCAATGCCATCATCATCGGCGCGCTGACACGGCATGTGGAAGTCGCCAATAGCGCGGAAGTGAAGGCGGCCATTCCGGCGCTGGCCTACATGGCTTCGCATATTGGCGATGTGCAGGTGCGCAATCGCGGCACGATTGGCGGCTCGGTCTCCAACAACGACCCGGCGGCGGATTACCCGGCGGCGGTGCTCGGCCTTGGCGCCACCATCCACACCAATAAGCGTAAGATCGCGGCTGATGATTTCTTCCAAGGCATGTTCACAACTGCCCTGGCGGCGGATGAGATTCTGGTGGCGGTGGAATTCCCAATCCCGGAGAAGGCCGGCTACGCCAAGATGAAGAACCCGGCCAGCCGCTATGTCATGGCGGGCGTTTTCGTCTCCAAAGGCGCGGGCGGTGTGCGGGTTGCGGTGAATGGCGCGGGCCCCTGCGTGTTCCGCCAGGCTGATATGGAAAAGGCGCTCGCGGGCAATTGGTCCGCCAATGCGGTTGCCGGCATTGCCCAATCAGCAGATGGCATGAATAGCGATATCCATGGCAGCGCCGAATATCGCGCCCATCTGGTGGGTGTGATGGCCAAGCGCGCGATGGCAGCGGCTGGCTGAAGCCCTTACAGCTTTCGAAGCTTACGGAATGGCGGCCTTCGGGTCGCCATTTTCGTTTTTGGGTCGCGCCCGCTGGTCCCGCGCGCGCTTCTGCGCCATGATCGCAATATAAGCTGCGGGAGTAAGCGCCATGGAAATCAACAATACCGAAATCCTCTCGGAAGTCCGCGCGGTGTTTGACCGGTATGAAGCCGCCATCGCCGCAAATGATTCGGCAGTGCTGGATAGCTCCTTCTGGGGTGATCCGCGCGTGGTGCGTTACGGCATCACGGAACTTCTCTATGGCATCGAAGCGATCCGCGCCTTTCGCGCCAGCGTGAAATCCTATGCGCCGCGCGCACAGAAAAAGATCCACATCACGACCTTCGGGCGGGATTTCGCCACGACAAATCTGGAATTTCAGCGCCTGGATAGCGGATTGATCGGGCGGGAGACCAAGATCATGGCGCGCATCCCAGGCCAGGGCTGGCGCGTTGTCTCCGCCCATGTCTCACTAATGGCGCAAACCGATCCAGGCCGTGTCGCGAAAGGCTGATGCCATGAGCAAAACCGTCGAATGCTTCTACACGCTCTCTTCCCCCTGGATGTATCTGGGGGGGAAGCAAGTATCCGACATTATCAAACGCCACGGCGCCAATCTTGTTTTGCGCCCCTATGATTTCCGCCTGGTTGTGCCGCATGCGGGTGGAATCGCGCTCCGCACCCGCCCGGAACCGCGCCAGGATTACCACGCGCTGGAACTGGACCGCTGGGCGCTGCATCTTGGCATCCCGATCAAGCTGAAGCCCAAGCACTACCCGCCATCAGATCAGCGTCCGGCCGGCCATATGGTGATGGCCGCCGCCGCGCGCGGGATGGATGCCATGCGGCTTTCCCATGCGCTGTTACAGGCGCTTTGGCTGGAAGACCGCGACATTGCCGACCCGCGCACCCGCATCTCGGTTGCCGAAGAACAGGGCATGCCCGGCGAAAGCCTGCACCGCGAAGAAGAAAGTGCGAGCATCCAGGCCGAATTTGACCGCAACAATCGCGACGCCATCGCCCGCGGCGTGTTTGGCGCGCCCACTTATGTTTGTGATGATCTGTTCCTCTGGGGCCAGGACCGTCTCTTTTTCCTGGATAAGTATCTGAGCGGGGAGGCTGTGCAATCCGGCCCGGTCAAGACCATCGCCAAGACCCGGGCGCGCTGAAAATGGCGCATCGCCATGTCGTCATTATCGGTGCTGGCGCTGTTGGCGCGGCTTCCGCACTGGCGGCGCTGAAGGAAGGACATCGCGTCACCATCCTCGATCCCGCTGAGCCGGGCGGGGAACAGGCGGCATCCTATGGCAATGGCTGCTGGCTCAGCCCAATGTCCGTGATTCCGCCGGCGGTGCCGGGCATTTGGAAGAAGCTGCCGAAATTCCTCTCGGACCCGCTCGGTCCGCTCGCCATTCGCTGGGGCTATTTGCCCAAGGTGGCGCCCTGGCTGATCCGCTACCTCGCTTCCGGTTGGCGGTGGGAAGATGTGGCGAAGACCGCCCATGCGCTCCGCCCGCTGGTGCAGGATGCGCCCCGGCTGCACAAGACGCTCGCTGAACAGGCCGGGGTTGGCCATCTGATCGAAAGGCGGGGGCTGATGTATATCTACCCCTCCCGCAC
>CAMCEP010000165.1 GCA_945873675.1 Asaia bogorensis | reverse complement strand
CCGCGGATGGGGTAATACGCAACGCCTCGCGCTCCACCACTTCGACATCAAGGGCGACCAGGCGCGGCGCGGCCTTGGCGGCCAATTCCAGTCCCGGTTGCTTACCGCCCATCATTTCCAGATAGACCTGCGCCAAAAGCTGGCAATCGAGGATGGCGTTGTGGTTGCCGCGCATGGAATTATCCACGCCAAGCCGGCGGCAGAGCGCATCAAGATTATTCGGCATGCCAGGATAGCGCAGCTTCGCCATTGCTAGGCTGTCAATCATGCGGCGGCGATCCAAGGGCGCGCGCTGACACCGAAACAATTCAGCATCCAGAAAGCCGAAATCGAAGGGCGCGTTATGCGCGATGATGTCGGCATCGCCCAAGAATTTCAGCAACTCATCAGCTATCGCGGCAAATTTCGGCTTACCGGCGACATCACCATTAGTGAAACCGTGAATACGCGAAGCCTCGGCTGGGATATCGCGTTCCGGATCAATCACGCTGTGAAACGCCTCACCAGTCGGCAATAGGTTGAACAATTCCACCGCCGCCACTTCAATCACGCGGTCGCCTGTCAGCGGATCAAGCCCCGTCGTTTCCGTATCCAACACAATCTGGCGCATCAGCCCGCTTCCCTGAGCCGGCGCAAGAAGCGCCGAATGGCAGCAACGGCAAAATGCCGCGACAACCCGCTATGCATCACCACATCCGCGCGCCGGCGCTTGGCGGCATCCGGCATTTGCCGCGCACGAATGGCCATCAGCCTTTCCCGCGTCATCCCCGGCCGGCGCATCACGCGCGCCGCCTGTACCGCAGCGGGGGCCGAAACTACCACCACCAGGTCCACCCGCTTCTCGGCGCCCGTTTCCAGCAGCAAGGGAATATCCAAGACGACCAAGGATTTCCCTGCGCGCCGCGCCGCCGCCAAAAAACGCCTCTCGGCATCGCGCACCAGGGGATGGACAATGCGTTCCAGAACCTTCAACGCCGCTGGATTACCAAGCACAGCACGACGCAGCGCTTCCCGATCCACCGAGCCGTTTTGTGTGGTGCCTGGGAAGGCCGCTTCAATCGGCCGCACTGCGCGCCCACCCACCGCCTGCAATTCATGCACCGCTTGATCAGCATCAAATATCGGCACCCTATGGCGGCGGAAGCAGGCGGAGGCCGTGGACTTCCCCATCCCGATCCCGCCCGTGAGGCCGATGATCTTCATGCGCCATCCCGCTTCGGGATATCGGCCGCCACCACATCGCGCAAAGCCTGATCCACTTGTGGCGCAACACCGAACCAGGCTTCAAAACCTGGCCGCGCCTGATGTAGCAACATGCCAAGCCCATCCACTGCCACCAGGCCCCGCGCCCGCGCCGCCGCTAAAAGCTGGGTTTCGAGCGGCACATAGACAATATCCGCCACCACCGCGCTGGCCGGCAAAGGCGCCAAATCCACCTCCAGCCCAGGCTGGCCCTGCATGCCGAGGGAGGTGGTATTCACAAGCAAAGCCGCGTCTTCCAGCGGTGGCCGATCCGCCACATGGATCGGCCCGCCAAGATCACGCGCCAAGGCCTCGGCCTTCGCAGCGGTACGGTTCACCAGTGTCACACGCGGCACGCCGGCATCGAGCAACGCGGCGGCGATGGCCCGCGCCGCACCGCCCGCGCCCAACAGCACCGCAGGGCCGGCATCCGCGCGCCAACCGGTTGCTGCTTCGCGGATGCTTTCCAGAAAGCCGAAGCCATCGGTATTTGAACCCTCAATCCGCCCATCGCGAAAAATCAGCGTATTCACTGCCCCAGCGCGGCGCGCAAAGGGCGCGACCTGATCACAAATCTCGAAAGCCGCGAGCTTATGGGGGATGGTGACATTGGCACCGCGAAAGCCGAGATCCACCAACGCGCGCACCGCGGCTGCAAAGCCGACTGGCGGCACGCCAAGCGGGATATAGGCGCCATCAATGCCATAGCGTTGCAGCCAGAACCCATGCAGGCGCGGCGAACGTGAATGGGTCACCGGGTGGCCGAAAACCCCGGCGAGGCGAGCATGACCAGAAAGCAGCTTCATAGCACCAGAAAGCACTGCAGGCGGTCGGAAAGCAAGACTTTAGCCAGCCACTTGGCGGAGCCATTCCGGCAAATTGTAATACATGGTGACCCGGCTGATCCGCCCATCCTTCAGGCTAAAAAACGCCCCGGCCGGCAAAGCATAGCGCTGGCCACGCGCCGGCGGCAGCCCAGTATCCTGCGCTAAGTATTCGCCATGCACCTGGAATTCTGCCGCCGCACGGGCGCCATCGGCGCCGACCATGATCACAATATCGCGCAATTCTTCCCGGTAGCAGCGCGCCATCCGATCAAGAAAGGCAGCAAAGGCAGGCTTGCCGTGCTCTGCGCCGCCCTGATTGATGTCATGCACCACATCATCGGCCAGCAGTGCCAGCATGCCCGGCCAATCCCCGCGATTAAAGGCGGCCAGATAGGCACTGATGATATCTTGCGCGGTCTTCATGATGGCTTTCCTTGCCCGGTCTCGGTCCCCTGCCTATAGAGCATCCCGCACGAGCCTAGCGCCAGAGCCCGGAACCGCCATGACCGCCAAGCCCCCCAGTTTTCAGGACATCATCCTGCGCCTGCATCGCTTTTGGGCGGATCAGGGCTGCGTGATCCTGCAGCCCTATGACATGGAAGTGGGCGCGGGCACGTTTCACCCGGCGACCACATTGCGCGCCCTTGGCCCAAAGCCCTGGAAGGCCGCCTATGTCCAGCCATCACGCCGCCCTGCCGATGGCCGCTATGGCGAAAACCCCAATCGGCTACAGCATTACTATCAATATCAGGTGATCCTGAAGCCATCCCCCGCGGACCCTCAGGCGCTATTGATCGAAAGCTACCGCGCGCTTGGCATTGACCCCGCTTTGCATGACATCCGCTTTGTTGAGGATGATTGGGAAAGCCCGACGCTCGGCGCCTGGGGCCTGGGCTGGGAAGTCTGGTGCGATGGGATGGAGGTGACGCAATTCACCTATTTCCAGCAGGTGGGCGGCATTGCCTGCGAAAGGCCCAGTGCTGAATTGACCTACGGCCTGGAACGCTTAGCGATGTATATTCAAGGGGTCGAGAATGTTTATGACCTCCGCTTCAACGATGACGGCGTAAAATATGGCGAGGTTTTTCTGCGCGCCGAACGCGAATACAGCGCGCATAATTTCGAAGCCGCTGACACCAAAATGCTGTTCCGCCATTTTGAGGATGCAGAAGCCGAATGCGCCGCGCTTTTGGAACGGAAGCTCGCTCTGCCGGCTTATGACCAATGCATCAAGGCATCGCATCGCTTCAATTTGCTGGATGCGCGGGGTGCGATCAGCGTGACGGAGCGGGCGGCCTATATCGGCCGGGTTCGGGCGCTGGCGAAAGGATGTTGTGAGGCCTGGCTGGCTGGCGAAGGGGCGTGACCTTGCGCTTCCGGGGTTTTTCTACCATATCATGGGTACCTTCTACCAAAGGTGCGCTATGGGCCAGTTGAACATCAAGGACGTCGCGCTGATTGCCGAAGCGAAGGAGCTTGCGGCAATGCTCGGCACCACGGCGACCGGGGCCGTCCGCGAAGCGGTGGCGGAAAAACTGGCGCGGGAAAAAGCGGCGCGGCAGCGCAAATTCGACGCTATCATGGCGATAGCTGAGGAAGCTTCCAAGCTGGTCCCCCCAGGGGTGACCAGCGATCATCGCGACCTTTATGATGATAATGGTCTGCCGCGATGATCCTTGATTCCTCCGCGCTGGTCGCGATCCTGTTCAAGGAGCCAGAGGCGGAGCGCCTGGCCGCCATGATCCGGGACACAGACACCACGGCAATTGCCGCGCCAACCTTGCTGGAAACCGCAATTGTCGCGGAGGGCCGGACCCTGCCAGGCATGGCGGAGAAGCTTGATGCGTTAATGGGGGCCATCCGTCCCGAAATCGTGCCATTCACGGCGGAACATGCCAGCCTTGCCCGTGATGCCTGGCGCCGTTACGGCAAGGGCCGCCACAAGGCGGGGCTGAATTTGGGCGATTGCTTTTCTTACGCGCTGGCCAAGGAACGCGGCCAGGCTTTGTTGTTCAAGGGCGATGATTTCGCCGCAACCGATATAGAGCCGGCGATCAAAACCCATGGCTGAACTGCTGCTTGAATTGTTCTGCGAAGAAATCCCAGCCCGCATGCAGGCGCGTGCGGCGGATGATCTGACGCGCCTATTCACCGATGCCTGCGGCGCGCTGCTCGAAGCGCCGCCGCGTGGCTTTTATGGCGCGCGCCGCATTGGCCTAACCGCGCAGTTGAAGCCCAGCGTCACCACGGAAGCCAAGGAAGAACGCGGCCCGCGCATTGGTGCGCCGGATCAGGCAATTGATGGTTTTCTCAAAAAACACGGCGCAACACGCGATATTTTGCAGCAGGAAGGGCAATTTTGGGTGCTGTCCAAGCCGGGGCGCACACTGGAAGCGCGGACCTTGGTAGCAGAAGCTCTGCCCGCGCTGATCCGCGCCTTCCCCTGGCCGAAATCCATGCGCTGGGGCGGCACATCTACCATGGTGTGGGTGCGGCCCTTGAAGCGTATTTTGTGCGTGCTGGATGGCGCCGTGGTACCCTTCACCCTGGCGCAGGGCGCCGATGATGGGCATGGGCTGGTGAGCGGCGATTTGACCGAAGGCCATCGTATCATGTCCCCCGGCGCTTTCAGCGTGCAGGACTTTGCTGAGTACAAGGCCGAACTTGCCGAGCGCCAGGTTGTGCTGGAAGCGGAAGACCGTGCGCGCATGATCCGTGATGGCATAACCGCGCTCGCTACCGCCGAAGGGCTGGAAGTGGTGCCGGATGAGGCTTTGATCGCCGAGGTGGCGGGCCTGCTGGAATGGCCAGTGCCTTTGCTCGGGCGGATTGATGACGCCTTTATGGATTTACCGCCTGAGGTGATGCGCACCACCATGCGCGTCAATCAACGCTACTTCGCCTTGCGGAAGCCCGATGGCACGGCGGCGCCACGATTTGCGCTGGTTTCCAATATCGCTGCCCCTGATGGCGGTACGGCGATTATCGCCGGCAATGAACGTGTCCTGCGCGCGCGTTTGGCGGATGCGCGTTTCTTCTGGGATTTGGACCGCAAGCAAAAGCTGGAAAGCTTCCTGCCGAAGTTGGATAGCGTGGTGTTTCACGCCAAGCTTGGTACGCAGGGCCAGCGCGTGGCGCGGCTTGAAAAGCTTGCCGGGCTGATTGCGGAAAAACTCGGCGCCGATGCAGCACTGGCCCGGCGCGCTGCGCGCTTGGCGAAGGCTGATCTGGCTTCCGGCATGGTGGGTGAATTCCCCGAATTGCAGGGCGTGATGGGGCGGTATTACGCGCTCGGTCAGGGTGAGGATGCCCGCGTGGCGGAAGCCATCGCCGCGCATTACCGCCCGGTGGGTGCTGGCGATGCCGTCCCAACGGAACCGGTGGCGATTGCCGTAGCGCTGGCGGATAAGATTGACCAATTGGTCGGTTTCTTTGCTGTGGGTGAAAAGCCAACTGGCAGCGGTGATCCCTTCGCCCTCCGGCGCGCGGCTCTCGGCATCATTCGCATTATTCGCGAAAATGGGCTGCGCCTGCCCCTGGCTGATATGATGGGCGAGGCGTTCTTTCTCTATCCGCAAGCGACCAATGCGACGGCGTCACCGGATTTCGGCTTGGAGATTGCCGAGGCGAAACGTGCGACCGGCTGGCAAGCACCCAGCGGTGCCATGCACCCCCCGATGGTCGCAGCCTTTGCGGCGGGTTTGCTCGACTTCCTCGCCGAACGCTTGCGCGTGCAGCTCCGCAGCGAAGGTGCGCGGCATGATGTGGTGGCCGCGGTCTTTGGCGCAGCGCCAGATGATGACCTCAACCGCCTGCTCGCCCGTGCCGATGCCGTGCGCGGCTTTGTCGAATCAGAAGCCGGCGCCAATCTGCTCGCGGCGCATCGCCGCGCCATCAACATCCTCCGCATTGAGGAAAAGCGCGACGGCCACGCCTTTGACACGGGCTATGAATCCCATCTGCTGAAACTGCCGGAAGAAGCCGCCCTTGCCGCCGCGCTTGAAGAAGCCGGCAACCACATCCGCCTGGATATCGAAGCCGAGGATTTTGAACGCGCCATGGAAGCCATGGCCGGGCTCCGCACCCCGGTGGATGCTTTTTTCGAAAAAGTGATCGTGAACGATCCCGCGCCGGAACTTCGCCGCAATCGTCTGCGACTGCTCGCCCGTCTGCGTGCCGCCATGGATGCCGTGGCGGATTTCTCCAAGATTGAAGCCTGAGGAACCCCCCCATGACACAATGGGTCTATAGCTTCGGCGCCGGCCACAATGAAGGCCGTGCCGATATGCGGAATCTTCTGGGTGGCAAAGGCGCCAACCTGGCCGAAATGGCCTCGAT
>CAMCEP010000164.1 GCA_945873675.1 Asaia bogorensis | reverse complement strand
GCTGTATGGCACGGATGCAGCGCTGGAATTGAACGGGCATGAAAAACTGAGCTTTACCCCGCGTGAGGGTGAGGGTTGGGTCAAGGAATTCCCGAAGACCGATATCGAACATGCTGAACTTGCAGCTTTTGCTGCCGCCATCACGGGCGGGCCTGCCTATCCGCTGCCGGTTGAAGAAGCGATTCATGGGGTTGCGGTGTTTGAGGCCATGATCGGCGCGGCGGCTTCGGGCAGCACCTATCGGGTGGCCTGACCCAGCCATTTCGCGCCCTGAGCTTTCTGTTCTAGTAATCCTGCCAGCGCCTGGCGCTGACCAACCTTTCTGAAAGGCCGGAAATGAGCAAGATCAATCGTCAGGGATCTAACCAGATCCTTTCATCCTCAGTCGAATATCATAATTTCGTGTTCCTTGCGGGGCTCACGGCTGATGACCTCTCCAAGGACATCAAGGGCCAGACGGCCGAAGTGATCGCCAAGATTGATGCCGCGCTGGAAGCCAATGGCACGGACAAAACCCGCATGCTGTCCGCCCAGATTTGGCTGAAGGACATCCGCGACCGCGGCGCGATGAATGAGCTTTGGACCGCCTGGCTGCCAGCCGGCGGCGCCCCGGCGCGCGCCTGCGTGGAAGCCAATATGGCCGATCCGCGCCATTTGGTGGAAATCATGGTCACGGCCTGCCGCTGATCAGGCCGAAGCTAGAGGCGCCCGGGCGAAACCCCGGCGCCTTTTCAAAGCTATAAGTAAACGCCCGGCTTCACTGCCGGACGTAGTTTTATGCCCGCGCCGCGACCGCCAAGGCCGGCGTCTGGCGCGGCGGGGTCTGATAACCACGCGGCCCATAGCCGGGATTGGCCACGCGCGGCAGCGCTGCAGTGGCGATGGTTTCGATCACACGGGACTGAAGCGAAATCGCGCGTTCCAGCAATTTCCGGTTCTCGTTGCCCAGATTTTCCAATTGGCGTGTAAGCATTTGTGCTTCTTGCCGCATGGTACCTTCGGGGCGCGCGCCATGCTTTGCCTGGGCGGCATAGGCCTGGGCAAAGGCATCGGTCGCGGCGATCTTGCTTTCCGCCAGCGTGGCGGCAAGCGAAAGATCAAGCTTCGCCAGCGCCTCATTCTCAGCACGCAAGGCTTCGGCCAGCCTTTTGCCGGCAATCAACAATGCATCCATCATGATTGTGTCTCTCCCATATTGGGGGTTTGTGCACCGTTTTGGCGGAGCAATTCGCGATAGACAGCATCGGCAATGCCGACACCGCCAGCCCGCACAGCGGATGCTGCGAAGGCTTCAACCAACATCGGGCGCCATTGCGCCTCAGACTGACCGCCACCGAAGGAGGATTTGGACATATCCACGGTGGCGAACATGGGTTGCAGCAGAAAGCCAAGTGCCTGGGCTTCGAAATCCCGCGCGGATTTGCGCATGGCGGCTTCAGACAAGGCGCCCGCCTGCGGCTGGCGAATGGCGCGCTGCTGCGGGGCGGCAAGATTGGTGGCGTCCAGCATCAGCGAAGCTCCAGATCGGCTTGCAAGGCGCCAGCGGCCTTGATGGCTTGCAGAATGGAAATCAGGTCGCGCGGGCCAACACCCAGGCTGTTCAAGCCACGCACCAATTCCTGAAGAGTGACATTCTGCGGCAGGATGCCCAGGCGACGATCTGATTGGTCTTCGATCTCGACGCCAGTGCGCGGCACAACCTGGGTCTGGCCCTGGGCGAAAGCATTGGGCTGGCTCACCTGCGGCGTTTCGGTGATACGAATGGTCAAATTACCCTGGGCGATGGCCACTGTGGAAACGCGCACCGCATCGCCCATCACGATGGTCCCGGTCGCCTCATCAATCACCACGCGAGCGATCTGGTCGGGTTCTACGCGGAGCCTTTCGATATCGGTCAGGAAGGCCACCGGATCACGCCCATTAAGCGCCACGGAGACCGTGCGCGGATCGGTCGCGACCGCGACATTGCTGCGCGTGGCACGGTTGATGGCCGTGGCAATGCGCCGCGCCGTGGTCAAATCCGGGTTGCGCAAGGCAAGCCGTACCCGGTCCCGATTGGAAAGGGTGAAGGGTACTTCGCGCTCCACAATGGCGCCATTTGATATGCGCCCTGCGGTGGGCACACCGCGCGTCACGGAAGCAGCGGCCCCACGCGCGGCAATCGCGCCGGTTGCGAGCGCGCCTTGCGCCACCGCATAGACCTCTCCATCCGCGCCCAGCAGGGGGGTGACCAATAGCGTACCGCCGGTCAGGTTTGTCGCATCGCCAAGGGCCGAGACCGCAACATCAATCCTACTGCCAGGCCGGGCAAAGGCCGGTAAATTCGCCGTCACCATGACGGCGGCGACATTCTTCGTATCCAATTGGCGTTCAAAATCGCGCGTATTGACGCCAAGGCGTTCCAACATCCCGACCAGGGATTGGCGGGTAAAGACCGCGCTTCTGAGGCGATCACCCGTGCCATTCAGACCAATAACCAAGCCATATCCGACCAACTGGTTGTCGCGCACCCCCTCCATATCCACTATATCCTTGATACGGATTTGGGCTGCAGCGGGCGGCGCAAGGAAACAGGCCGCCAAAGCAAGGGCGGTAAGGATTTTTGCGAGCGCTTGCGCTATACGGGTCAAGTTCTGTCTCCGGCAGCCACCCCGATCTCGGGCGACGTGTCTCCGGGTTCAGGGCAAGGTCCGTGCCAAGGTTTGGCCGCTACTTCGCCGAGTCGTAGCGGCAAAACCTGCCGGGTCCCGGCCGAGCCTGCCGGGATTGGGCGGAACAGGAGGTCAGATGGTCGTTATTCGGGGCGTGACGGGCGGCACAAATATGCCGGGGGCGCGGTCAACACGCGGCGCCTCAGGTGGCTTTCGCGTGGGCAGCGGCGCGGATGAAGCGCGCGAAGCCAATGCCAGCACCGGGGTATCGGCCGCGACCGCCATCGGCCTGCTGCAGGTGCAAGAATTAGCCCCAGCCGGCGAACGCAATGCCCGCGCCTTCCGCCGTGGTGAGGATATGCTGCGCGAATTGAAGGCGCTGCAATTGGAATTATTGGAAGGCCGCGCCGATCCGGCCCGACTTCAGGAACTCATCCGGCTTACCCAGGGCGAAAAACCCGCTGATCCTGGCCTCGCGGAAGCGCTTGAGGCCATTGCGCTCCGCGCCCGGTTGGAATTGGCCCGGCGCGGCATGGAAGCCTGAAATCGGCTTTTGTCAGATATTTGTCTTGAAACGCCCCCTGGCGCCCCCGGACAAGCCGGTATAGAAGGCTGTCGTCCCGTCGAGACAGGTTTCAGTAAAGAAATCACCTCGGCGGTTGTGCAAGGCGGGGGAAGAAGAAGATATGTTAGTGACATTGCCGCCCGATTACCGTCCCTCGGATTCCGAGGAGTTCATGAATGCCCTGCAGCTTGAATATTTCAGGCAAAAACTTCTCAGATGGCGGCAGGATCTTGTTCGCGAAGCAGGCGAGACACTTTCATCTCTTTCCGAAGGTGGCATTGCTGAGGCGGATCTCGCGGATCGGGCTTCGGTTGAAACTGACCGTGCCCTTGAACTCCGCACCCGGGATCGGTCGCGCAAATTGATCAACAAGATTGATCAGGCGATCGAGCGAATCGAACACGGCACCTATGGCTATTGCGAAGAAAGCGGGGAACCAATTTCGCTTCGCCGCCTGGAAGCCCGCCCCATAGCCACCATGACGATCGAGGCGCAGGAACGCCATGAACGTATGGAACGGGTCCATCGCGACGATTGAGCGGGGCGCTGCCTCTGCCCCTTATATGACGCGCCGATTATTGCGTTCTGGCAATGCCTGCGGCGTGCACCGAATTCAACTCAAAATCATGAATGGCACTTCGGGATGAAGCCCGCCCCTTCCGGGGCGGACTCCCGAACCGCACTGATTAAAGGTTGAGTAATTCAATCTTGCCGTCGTCAAGATCGTAGCGCGCCGCCACAACTTTCAGCTTACCGCTGCGAACATTCTCCGCGAAGTTCGGATGGCGAATGATCTGGCGGGCGCCCATACGTGCGTTTTCGCGCACAGCGTTTTCCACCAAATCGCCCGGCTGATCGCGCACCGCGTTGACAGCAAAAATGATCGGCCCAAGCATGGGCTGCATGACGGGCGGGATAGCGGTGCCGCGTGTTACAACGCTGACCGCAGCCGCTACGGCGCCACATCTTTCATGGCCAAGCACCATGACAAGCGGCGTGCCCAGCACATCAACCCCGAAAGCGATTGACGCTTCATCCGATGCAGGAATGGTATTGCCCGCCACGCGCGTCACGAAGATATCGCCAATTCCAGCGCCAACCAAGGTCTCGGTCGGCGTGCGCGCATCCGAACAACATACGATGGTCGCGAAAGGTGCCTGGCCTGCAGCCAAAGCCTGGCGGCGGGTCGTGCCGATATCAGGGCGCATAGGATCATCCGCCACGAAGCGGCGATTGCCTTCCATTAACCGCGCCAAGGCTTGGTCACCCGTGAGCGTGGTTTTTGGCGGCGCGCCCTGCGCCAAAGCGGGCAGGCTTGGCGCTGTAAACCCAGCGCAGACGGCGCAGGCAAAGGCGCCCAATGCAGCGCGACGAGATAAAGACATATGAAGGCCCTTTTTTTTAAGGAGGTCCCCGAGAAGATCCCAGGGAACCCAAGATTCCGATTAATGTTCAGACGGTATCTATTTATCTCAAATAAAATAAATAAAAAGATTAATTTATTAAAAATATAAGTAAAACTTGTTGGATATAGATCATTCTGCCAAATAATGGATAACAATAAAGGGCTACATAAATCCGACCGGGTCCACATCCACCTGCACCCGGACATTGCCGGGCACATCCACCCGCGCCAGCCATTCGCCCAATAACCGCTGCACGCCAATATCGCGGCGCGCCTTGAGCAAAAGCCGCCGCCGATGCCGCCCACGCAGCAAGGCGAGCGGCGCGGGGGCCGGGCCCAGAACCTCCATCCCCTCCCCCATCGGCGCTGCGCGGCCCAAATCCCGCGCCACGCGATCGGCGGCCTTTTCATCTGGGGAGCTGATAATCAGCGCGGCCAGCCGGCCAAAGGGTGGCCAATGACCTGGCCGGCGCGCTTCGGCCTCGGCTGCCATGAAGGCTTCATATTCGCCGGACACCAGCGCCTGCATCACCGGATGATCCGGGGAGAAGCTTTGCAGCAAAACGCGGCCGGGATGTTCCGCCCGCCCGGCGCGGCCGGCGACCTGATGCAATAGCTGCACGGTGCGCTCCGCCGCGCGGAGATCACCGCCGGCCAGCCCCAGATCAGCATCCACCACGCCAACCAGCGTGAGATAGGGAAAATGCCAGCCCTTGGCCACGATTTGCGTGCCGATGATCAGATCAACCTCGCGCTTTTCAATCGCCTCAGCCGCTGCAGCGGCAGCAGCGGGGCCGGGCAGCGTATCGGATGCCATAACCAGGCGGCGGGCTTCAGGAAAAAGCGCAGCGGCTTCTTCCAAAACACGCTCGACCCCGGGGCCGATGGGTACCGTGCTATGTGGCGCAGCGCAGCTTGGGCAGTGGCCGGGCGGCGCTTCCACATGGCCGCAATGGTGGCATTGCAGCCGCCGCGCGGCGCGGTGTTCCACAAGCCAGGCCGTGCAATTCGGACAGCGCAGCCGATGGCCACAGGCGCGGCAAAGCGTGAGTGGCGCATAACCGCGCCGGTTCAAGAACAGCATGGCCTGTTCGCCGCGCTTGAGCGTCTCTGCCACCGCCGCCACCAGTGCAGGGCTCAAGAACCGCCCGCGCGGTGGGGTTTCGCGCCTGAGGTCAATCAGGCCAATTTCCGGCAACACCGCGCCGCCATGACGCGCGGCCAAATGGCATTCGCCGTAACGCCCGGCGCGGGCGTTCGTGAGGGTTTCCAGTGAGGGTGTGGCGCTAACCAAAACGCACGCCGCATCCGACAAGCGCGCCCGCACCACAGCCATGTCGCGCGCGTGATAGATCACGCCTTCTTCCTGCTTGAAGGCGGTTTCGTGTTCCTCATCCACCACAATCAGGCCAAGATCGGGAAAGGGCAGAAACAGCGCAGAACGCGCGCCCACCAGCACGGGGGCACGGCCTTCCGCCACCGCGCGCCAGGTGATGCGCCGCGTGCGCGGGGAAAGTTCTGAATGCCAAAGCGCGGGATCAGTGCCAAAGCGCGCGCGGAACCGATCAAGCCATTGCGCGGAAAGCGCGATTTCCGGCAGCAGCACCAAGGCCTGCCGCCCGGCCTGAAGTGCTGCCGCGATGGCTTCAAAATAGACCTCGGTCTTGCCGGAACCGGTGACGCCGGAAAGCAGCGTGGTGCTGTAGTCCTCGCGCGCGACGGCTGAGCGCAGCAAGGCGGCCGCCTCCGCCTGGTCAGCGTCCAGCACCGGGCCAGGGCGGGCCAGATCAGG
>CAMCEP010000163.1 GCA_945873675.1 Asaia bogorensis | reverse complement strand
AAAGGTTGGTCAGCGCCAGGCGCTGGCAGGATTACTAGAACAGAAAGCTCAGGGCGCGAAATGGCTGGGTCAGGCCACCCGATAGGTGCTGCCCGAAGCCGCCGCGCCGATCATGGCCTCAAACACTGCAACGCCATGGATCGCTTCTTCAACCGGCAGCGGATAGGCAGGCCCGCCCGTGATGGCGGCAGCAAAAGCTGCAAGTTCAGCATGTTCAATGTCGGTCTTGGGGAAGTCCTTGACCCAACCCTCACCCTCACGCGGGGTAAAGCTCAGTTTTTCATGCCCGTTCAATTCCAGCGCTGCATCCGTGCCATACAGCGCGATGCGCCAGACCCGCGGCGCATAGGCCAAGGTCGCAAAGCCACCCGTGGCGCCAGAGGCGAAGGAAAACAGCCCCGCCGTCGTGTCATCCATGCCATTGGTGAGCGCGCGGGCCAGGGAGCGTACGGTCACCTCGGCAATCGGGCCGGCCAGGTTGATCATCATGTCAATCATATGAATGCCCATGCCGCCCATGCCCCCAAGCGGGCTTTCATGGGCGTCCGTGCGCCACATGCCGGGCTGATAGGAAAGCGCACCCGGCCCGCTGAACTGGCCTTCGACATGCAGCAAGGTGCCGAGTGCGCCAGCGGCGATCAGCTTTTTCATCTCGGCCACCGCCGGCAGGAAGCGCCGATTATGGCCAAGCGCCATCACCACCCCGGCGTCCCGGCAGGCGGCAACAGAAGCCTCGGCGCTCGCCTTCGTCATGGTGAAGGGTTTTTCCACGAATACGTGCTTGCCCGCGCGTGCGGCGGCGATCACCTGATCCGCATGCATCTGGTGCGGGGACGCAATCACTACCGCCTTCACGCCTGGCTCCGCCAGGATGGCGGCGAGGTCAGGCAGGATCTTCACGCCCTGGCGCGCGGCCCATTCGGCAGCGCGTTCCGGCCGGCCCGTGCTGCCGGCAATGAAGCGGATACCGGCATCATTCCGGTTCTGCACACTATCCACCAGGGTCTGGCCCCAGCGCCCCATGCCCACAATGGCCGCTTCAATCATTCTCATGCCTCATTCAGGTTCAACGTTTTGCGGGATCGCTTGCCCCATCGCCTTCCAACACCCGCGCCATGGCGGGCAGGCGTTTGATCCCCCAGGTGATGGCAATGGCCGAAAGCACCACTGCCGCAAGGGTCGGCAGGGTCATGCCGAAAATCTCCCCCGCCGCGCCCAGCAGCAGCGCACCAAGGGCTGGAAAGGCGCGCACAATCAACCCCCAAAGGCTGAGCACGCGCCCACGCATGGCAGGGTCGGAGGCTGATTGCGCGAGCGTTTGCGCGCAAATCCCATGCACCGACATTGCCGCACCCATGATCGCGGCGCAGAGCACCCCAAAGGGAAACCAACTTGTCGCAATAAAGCCCACCATGGCGAGCGAGATCGCCGCCGGGGCGTAAACCGCGAGTTTGGTGGTGCCATTCATCTTGCCGCGTGCCGAGACAACGGTGCCCGAAATCAACGCCCCAATGCCGAAAGCCGCTGTCAGAATGGCCAGCGCTTCTGCCCCCAAGCCGAATTGCCGTTCCACATAGGGCGGCAGGATTTCCGGCAGGCTGCGCAGCAGCAGTGCCACAATCGCCGCATAGGTCAGGATCGGCCCCAAGCCCGGATGCCCGGCCACGTAACGCAGCCCATCCCGCATATCGCCCCATAGGGATTTGGTTTTGGCGTGCCCCTGCCGTTCCTCGGCCGATACTTTCAGCAAGGGCGTGGTGGCCGTTGCAATGAAATAGGCGACCGCATTGGCCGCAATGGCAGGCCAAACGCCGGCCACCGCAATCAGCGGCCCGGCCAGCGCCGGCCCTACAAACCGCGCCACATTGAAGCAAAGCGAATTAAGCCCCACCGCCGCCGTCAAATCACTGCGCGGCACCAGCCCCGGCATAAGGGATTGCCGCGCCGGCTGCGCGAAGGAAGAAGCGATACCGTTCAGCACCTCAAGCAGCAGCAAGGTGTAGATATCAAGCTTATCTAATGCGACCAGCAGCGCAATCACGGCAGCCATGACGCCGATCATTGCCTGGCTCCAGAAAGTGAGCTTCAGGCGGTCCGTGCGATCCGCAATGGCGCCCGCAATGGGGCTGACCACAACGGCGGGCGCCAGATCGCAAAACGCCACCATGCCGACCCAGAACGCGCTACCGGTCAATTCCCAGGCAAACCAGGAAATGGCGATGCGATGCATCCAAAGCCCAGTCCAGGAGACCAAGGATGCGGTGAAGAAAACCTTCGCGTTACGATGAGAAAGCGCGCGCGTCAGAACCGAAAGGGATGCCATGCGCGCTTGGGGGCTTAGCGTCGTGCGCGCGGCGTTGTGCGCTGCGCATTGGCATCAACAGGCGCTGGCCCAGAACCCGCATTGCGGACGCATTCGCGAATCAACTCGTCCCGCAGGCTCTGCTGTTGATAGCTTTCTGACCTGAGCCTCGCGATGGGGACGTCATTGGTCATGTCGCTATCACCAAAATTTGAATCCAACCGCATCAATTGCCCGCGTTCGCGGTAATTGACGATACGCTCTGCTTCGGCTGTGCAGATACGCAACAATTCCGGCGTGGCGCCAGCGGCGGCGGCGCGCGGTGAAGGCGGTGCTTCACGCGGCGCACAGGCCGCGATGACCAGAAGCAAGGGCAAAAGACGAATCATGAATGGGCTCCCGCCGGAATCGCCCGCGATAGTAGCGCGGTAAGTGCTGCCTCGTCGAACCGGCCCGCCGGATCAAGCGGCAGGCTGGCCGCGGCGCGCAGCAGGGCAGGGTGCAATTCCGCCCCGGTCGCGCGCAGCGCGAAAAAACCCTTGAGGCGCGCGATCCGCCCCATGGCTTCGATCAGCGCCAGAAGCCTGAGGCAAATCGCAAGCCCCTGAGGGGTGGCAAGCCCATGGCGCGCATCCACCGCTTCCGCCCAGCAGGCGGCATCGGCATCCGCCAGCAGCAATTCCATCGCCTCTCCATCCGGGCGGCGGAAGACCAGACGGCGCGGGCTGCCCCAAATCTCGGCCCCTGCCGCGCCGCGCGCGGCTTCCCAGGCGCCCAGCAGGTCACGCGCGGTGACGGCCGGCGTTTCCTCGGGCGGGAAGGGGATGGCGTAGGTCAGCGCCCCATCTGTGCTTTGGATGATCCTGATCGGGCTGGTCATGCGCCCCCTTTCTGGACCGGCTGGGCGCGCCGCGCCAGACATGAACTACATGCCCCCGCTTGACGCGGCGCGCTGGCGCGGCACTCTGACCCGCATGACCGAGATCGCAGACCTGACCGCCTCCGAAGCTGCGCGGCGCATCGCCGCTGGCTCCCTCACCGCCTCTGCCCTGGCCGAGGCTTGCCTTGCCCGAATCGCTGAGCGTGAGCCTGAGGTGCGCGCCTTTGCCTGGCTGGACCCGGCGCTGGTGCGGCGCGGGGCGGCGGCCATGGATAAGGGCGGGCCGCCGGCGCCGCTCAAGGGCATTCCTTTTGGCGTCAAGGATGTGCTGGATACCGCCGATATGCCTTCCCAATACGGCTCACCGATTTGGGCCGGGCATCGGCCGCGGAGTGATTCGGCAGCGGTCGCCATGGCGCGGGCGGCCGGCGCGCTCATTATCGGCAAGACCATCACGACGGAATTCGCCACGCGCCATCCGGGCGCCACGACCAACCCAGCCAATAAGCACCATACGCCGGGCGGGTCTTCATCCGGTTCGGCAGCCGGCGTGGCGGCAGGGTTCTTCCCGCTGTCCTTCGGCACGCAAACCGGCGGCAGCATCATCCGCCCGGCGGCGTTTTGCGGTATTGTCGGCTTCAAGCCGAGCTTTGGTGCCATCCATCGCGGCGGCATGAAGGTAATGAGCGAAAGCCATGACACGATCGGCGTGATGGCGCGGAGCGTGGCCGATTGCGCGCTTTCCATGGGCGCGATGACAGGGCGCGATTACGGCAACCCCGAAGCTAAACTACCCCGCGCGCCGCGCCTGGCCTTCACGCTCGGCCCGCCCGCGCAGAAAGCAGCACCAGAGACTCTCGCGCTCATGGAACGCGCCATCGCAGCGTGCAGAAAGGCCGGTGCTGAGGTGGTGGAAATCACCCTGCCCGAGGTGATGACCGAAGCCTTTGACGCGCATGAATATGTGACGAATATGGAAAGCGTTCAGTCCTTGGGCTGGGAATTGGAGGCAGCGCGGGCGCAGCTTTCCGATGTGATCAAGGAAAAGCTCGATTGGGCGAAGCGCTTCCCGACCGCGCAGCTTGATGCCTGCAAGCTGGTGCAAGCCAAGGCGCGTGCGGCGCTGCCCGGCGCGATTGAAGGTTTTGATGCAGTGATCACGGCTTCAGCCGCCGGGGAAGCGCCGGCGGGGATTGGTTGGACCGGCGATCCTTCCTTCAATTCGCTCTGGACGCTGCTGCACGGCCCCTGCGTGACGGTGCCGGCGGGGGCTGGGCCGAAGGGCTTGCCGCTTGGCGTGCAAATTGCCGGGCGCATCGGCGAAGATGCGAAGGTGCTGGCGATTGGGGAATGGCTGAGCCAGGCGCTGTGAAGCGCCTGCCCGCAACAGCGCCGCGACTTTACTGCGGCTGAATGCCAGCCGCGCGCACCACCGTCGCCCAGCGATCCACCTCGGCCCGCACGAGCCGAGATAGCGCTTCCGGCCCCATCTGATCGGCGGCTGCGGGGATCGAGCCCAGATCCTCAATGCGCTTGCGGATGGCAGGGTCGGCCAACGCGGCGCGCAATGCCTCATCCAGTTTTTGCACCACGGGTGCTGGCGTGCCGCGCGGGGCGAAAATCGCGTTCCAGCCCTGGAAGATATAATCCGGCACCCCGGCTTCCGGTGCGGATGGCACGCCCGGCGCATTCGGGTTGCGTGTGGTGGCGCCGGTCAGCAGGCCACGCATGGTGCCGGCCTGGATTTGTGGTACGGCGGCGGGCGCCAGCAGGCAGGCGCTATCCACTTGCTGAGCCACAATATCATTCAAAGCGGGGCCTT
This sequence comes from Asaia bogorensis, assembly GCA_945873675.1. GTDB lineage: Bacteria > Pseudomonadota > Alphaproteobacteria > Acetobacterales > Acetobacteraceae > Neoroseomonas > Neoroseomonas bogorensis_C. Next base: position 1,432 of record CAMCEP010000163.1, on the reverse strand, counting down.
CGCCGCGATAGGGGATTTCATTCATCCGCGCGCCGGTCAAATGCGTGAAAAGCGAACAGGCAAGGTGATTGGTGGAACCGATCCCAGCATTGGCATTGGAAACCTGGCCCGGATTGGCGCGGACTCGGGCCAAAAATTCCTGCATGTTCTGCGCCGGGAAGCCATTGCGCACCACGAAAAACAAGGGCGTGCCGGCAATCAGGCCAATGGGCTGCAATTCGCGCGGGTCATATTGGATGGACCGATAAATTGAGGGTGCCGCCGAATGGCTGCCCAGGCTGCCTACCGTCAGCGTATAGCCATCGGGCGCGGCCTGGGCGCCGCGCGCCCCGCCAATGGTGCCGCCAGCGCCCGAGACATTTTCCACCGTGACGCGCTGGTTCAGCGTTTTCATCATGTGGTCCGCCACAATGCGCGCCAGCACATCGGTGGCACCCCCTGGGGCGAAGACCACAAGCATATTGATGGGGCGATTGGGGAAATCCTGCGCGGCGGCTGGCTGCGCCAGGCCGAGGAATAGCGCGGCAAGGGCCGTGATAATGCGTTTCATGATGCTTCCTCCCGTTGGGCGTGGTGCCGGGTTCGCCCCGGTTTCTGCCCTTGGGGCTTATGGAAGCTTCCCCTTGCGCCTGCCGTCAAGCGCCACCCCTTGCGTCGGCGGCGTGGCCGTTTCAGGGTCCGGCAATCAGAATAGGAGATCCCAATGCTGCCGCCGCGCGAGAAAATGACCATCTGCTTCGCCCATGTCGCCTATCGCTTCGCTGATCGCTTTGCGCTGCGCGGCGCCGGGATTGATTTCTTTGAGGTGCGCAATCGGGATGATCTGGATGCGCGGATTGCGGGCGCCGATGTCCTGGTCTGTTCCGGGCTTTGGCGGAATGATTTGCCGAAGCTCTCACCCCGCTTGCGCTTTGTGCAAAGTGCCAGCGCCGGGACGGATCAATATGACCGCGATGTGATGCGCGCGGCGGGTATCAGGCTTGCCAGCGCCCAGGGCTGCAATGCCAATGCGGTCAGCGAACATGCCATTTCGCAGATATTGGCGATTCTTCGCCGCATTCCGGAAGCGCGCGACAATCAGGCCAAGCGCTTCTGGCGCGGCATGATGGGCGATTTCGCGAAGCGCGAGGATGAAGCCGGCGGCAAGACCGTGATTGTGGTGGGCACAGGCCGCATTGGCGGGCGCATTGCCCGCATCTGCAAGGCCTTGGATATGCATGTGATTGGCGTGCGCCGTGATGCCCAGGCCGGCGCCAATGGCGCGGATGAGGTGCATTCCTTCACGAACCTGCCCGCCCTATTGCCGCGCGCATCACATCCCGGTCATATTGATCCGTCCCGGCGCTGGCGGATTGCACAAAGCGCAAGCGGGGCGAGAGCTTCGGCAAATCATTGCGCCACAGCCCGGAACAGACCAGCACATCGGCGCCCG
>CAMCEP010000162.1 GCA_945873675.1 Asaia bogorensis | reverse complement strand
GGTGGGAATGCCTTTGACGCCGCAGTCGCCACCGCTTTCTGCCAAATGGTACAAGACCCCTTCATGTGCGGCATTGGCGGCATGGGCACGTTGCAATTCCGCGATGCCAAAACCGGCCGCCAGGGCATGATTGATTTCCATGCCCGCGCCGGTGCCAAGGTGAGCGCCGATATGTGGGAAGCCGATAGCAAGGGCAAATCCGAAATCTCTGGCTATGCGCTGTTTGAGGATCATCGGGCGGAGCTTGGCTATACCGCCATCATGACCCCCGGCACGATCGCGGGCTTGGCGCATTTCCACGCGCAGTTTTGCTCCATGGATTGGGCCGATCTGCTGGCGCCGGCCATCGCGATGGCGCGGGATGGCGTGCTGGTGACGCCCTTTTTTCGCGATTTCCTGGAACGCAAACCCCAGCCCGGCCTGCCCAGCGGCTTGCAACGCGTGACAAAAACCAAAGCCTGCGCCGCGCTTTATTTGAACCAGGCCGGTCAATTGCATGAGGTTGGCGAAAAGCTTGTGCATGCCGAGATGGCCCGCACGCTGGAACGCATTGCCGCCCATGGCGCGCAAGATTTTTATACGGGCGAAATCGCCGGTCAGATCATCAATGACTTTGCGCAAAACGGCGCCTTCATCACTGGCGATGATTTGCGTGATTACCGCGTGCGCGAAAGCGCGCCCGTGATTGGCACCTATCGCGGCTATAAGATTTCATCGAACCCGCCGCCCGGTTCGGGTGCGGTGCTGATCGCCATGCTGAATATCCTGGAACAATTCGATCTTGGGTCGCTGCCCGCCGGTAGTGCCGGGCATTATGATCTGGTGGCACGCGCTATGGCCGCCGCGCATCACGACCGCGATGAGGCGCTGGGCGATCCAGATTTCGTCAGTGTGCCAACCGAATCCCTCATGTCAAAAACCCGCGCCGCCGAATGGGCCAAGCGCATCCGCGATGGCTGGCTGCCTGGCGGGCGGATCGGCGAACCGCCTTCTTGCACCACACATCTTTCCGTTTGGGATGCAGCAGGCAATTGCGTTTCCGTCACGCATACACTCGGCACCGGTGCCGGTGTGGTGACACCGGGGCTTGGCTTCAATTGGAACAACGCCATGAAGCTTTTTGACATGCGCCCGGGCCGCGCGAATAGCATGGCACCCGGCAAGGCGCGCACCACCGGCATGGTGCCGACCATTGTCTATAAGGATGATGAGCCTTGGCTGATTGTCGGCGCGCCAGGCGGTAGCGTAATCATCTCTGCCGTGCTCACTACCATCATCAATGCGATTGATTTTGGCATGTCGGCGGTGGAAGCGGTTTCCTTCCCGCGCATCCATTGTGAAGGCGGGCCGGTTTTCTGCGAAGCGCGCGTGCAGGGCGATGTGGTGGAAGCACTCAGCCGCCTGGGGCATGAGGTGCGCCATTCCCCCATTTCCTATGACCCGACCATGAGCCGCGCTCATGCCATCCTGCTGCGCGATGGAAAGCCCGCAGGCGGTGCTGATCCGCGCGGTGGCGGCGGGGTGGCGGTGGCCTGGTAGGCGCTATTCCAAAACAGCCGGTGCGATTATACAAAGACACGAAAAACTGAAACGAAAGCAACGGACATGACCACACAACGCAAAACCGCTTTAATTACCGGCGCCGGCCGTAATATTGGCCGCGCCATCGCGCTTGATCTGGCGCGCATGGGCTTCAACGTCGTCATCAATGGATCCCGCAATCGCGATGCTTGCGAAAACGTTGCCACTGAGGCCCGCGCCCTTGGCGTGGAGGCTTTGGTAGCCATGGCCGATGTTGGCGTGGCCGATGAATGCGCGCGCATCGCGCGTGACGCGATTGCAAGCTTCGGCGCAGTGGATGTGCTGGTGAATAATGCAGCCCTTCGCCCCGATGGGCGCTTCCTGGAAATGAGCGATGCGGATTGGCGCCGCGTGATTTCGGTTGATCTTGATTCCAGCGTGTGGCTGGCGCGCGCCTGCCTGCCGGGGATGCTGGATCGCGGCTGGGGGCGGATTGTGAACCTGCTCGGCATGAACGCCATACATGGCTATAATGGCCGCGCGGCGGTTTCGGTTTCGAAGCATGGGCTTTGGGGGCTGACCAAGGCTTTGGCGAAGGAATTCGGCGCCAAGGGCATCACTACCAATGCTGTCTCCCCCGGCCCTATCGCCGGTGAGCGTGATGATGAAGCCGCGCATCACCACATCGCCAGCATGGTAGCGCGCGTGCCGGTGGGCAGGCTTGGTCAGCCGCATGAAATCGCGGCAGTTGTCTCCATGCTGGTGTCAGATGGCGGTGCCTTCGTGAATGGCCAGATGATCCAGGTGAATGGCGGCGCGGAGACGTGATTATGGCTGCGTAAGGCCCGGCGGTGGCAAGGCTGTTCCGCGCGGGCCAAAGGCGCTTTGGTTTTCGCTTTTCTCGCAAGCCACCAGCGCCAAGGCCAGAAAGATCACAAACCGCAGGGCCATGCCGCGCTCTCCTTCATTACGCCACCGGGGTTAGCATGAAAGCCCCGTCTGCGCTAAAGGCGCGGGCATACAAGCCTTGAACGGAATGCCCGCCATGACCCAGACTGAACCCAGCATCCAACCCATGATCGGCCTGATCGGCGGTTCCGGGCTTTATGACATGGAAGGGCTGGAAGATCGCCGCTGGGTGAAGGTGCACACGCCCTGGGGTGATCCTTCGGATGAAATCCTAACCGGGCGGCTGCATGGTGTCCCTTGCGCCTTTCTGCCCCGACATGGGCGCGGCCATCCCACGCCGCCCTCAGCACTTAATTACCGCGCCAATATTGATGCGCTGAAGCGGATTGGCTGCACGGAAATCATCTCCCTTTCCGCGGTCGGGTCCTTGCGGGAAGATTTGCCGCCTGGCCATTTCGTGATCGTGGACCAGTTCATTGACCGGAGCTTCGCGCGCGAGAAATCCTTCTTCGGCACCGGATGCGTTGCGCATGTCTCAGTCGCTCATCCGGTTTGCCCGCGTTTGGGTGATGCGCTGGAAGCGGCCGCCCGCAAGCTTGCGCTGCCGGTCACACGCGGTGGCACTTATCTGGTCATGGAAGGCCCGCAATTCAGCACCAAGGCGGAAAGTGAGCTTTACCGCGCCTGGGGTTGCAGCGTGATTGGCATGACGAATATGCCCGAAGCGAAACTCGCGCGTGAGGCTGAGCTTTGCTACGCCACGGTTGCCATGGTGACGGATTTTGATTGCTGGCACCCCGACCATGATGCGGTGACGGTGGATCAGGTGGTGAAGGTGCTATTCTCCAACGCTGATAAGGCGCGCGCCTTGGTGCAGCATGTGGTGCCTTCGCTCGGTGCGCAGCGCGGCCCCTGCCCCGCCGGCTGTGATCGCGCGCTTGAACATGCACTGATCACCGCACCGGAAAAGCGCGACCCCGATCTGCTCGCGAAGCTGGATGTCGTGGCAAAGCGCGTATTGGGCTGAGGTGCGGTTCAGCCGACCTCCATCGGCAGGCTTTCATCCTTCGCCCATTCATTCATGGATGCGTCATAAACGGCGATATCCTGATGGCCGAGCTGATACAAAAGAAAGGCATCGAGTGTGGCGGCAATGCCGCCACCGCAATAGATCAACTTCCGCTTGGCCTTATCCGCGCCAATCGCGGCAAAGGCCGCGGCTACCTGGTCCGGCGCTTTCAACTTGAAGCTGCCGGCTTCGAACAATGACGCTGCCGGCAGATTGACGCTGCCCGGAATGCGCCCCGGCCGGCCATAGCGTGGGTTTTCCCCGCTATGCAGATCAGGCGCCAGCGCATTGATGGAACAAGTACCAGCATCACCAATCGAGGCCAGCATCTCATCACGCCCGACGAACAACCCAGGCCGCGGCTTGGCGCGCAGTGTTGCGGGGGCATAACGCGTCTCGCTGGTGGAAATCGCGCGGCCTTCCGCCATCCAGGCATCAATCCCGCCATCCAAAATCGCCGCATTGTCAAAGCCAATTGCGCGCATCATCCACCAAACGCGCGTGGCCCATTGCGGTGTCTTGCGGGAATAAAGGACTACGCGCGTGCCATCCCCAATGCCGCATGCTGCCAGGCGCGCTGCCAGATCATCCGGCGCGGGCATGGTGAAGTTGAAGCGGCCGGACCGGTCCGAAAGCTCGCCTTGCAGATCAAGAAAACCCGCGCCCGGGATATGGCCGGCATCGTAATCTTCGCGCCCGCTTTCGATGCGATAAGGCCGGCCTGTGCCAGTTTCATACAAAAGATAGGTGGTGCAATCGAAGATGCGGAGCGTTGGGTCGCCTAGATTTGCCGCAAGCCATGCGGTGCTGACAATCGCCTCCGGGTGCGCATAAGCGGCCATGGAATCCTCCTGAATGTTGGATCAAGCCTGCACTGATAGCGGCGCGAACCGCAAGCTCGTATCAAGCGCGTAAGCGGTGGATGGTCACTTCCCGCGTTTCACGATCTTCCAATTCGCGCGTGGTCGGCACGCTGTAGCGCGCAATCGGATCAAGCCCCGCTTTCGGCAAATAGGCGCGGCCCGGATCGGCGATCAGCACCTCTGCCCCCGCCACTACAAGACCACGCAGCCAGGGCAGGATATGCGCGGTCATTGGCGCTTCGTAGCAGACATCGCCCGCGAAAATCACATCCCAGCGGCAGGGCGCGCCGACCACATCACCAGGCGGGGTTGCGACGGCAACGCCATTCAACGCGGCGTTCAACCGCACGGCCGCCAGGGCCAAGGGGTCAATTTCGGCGGCTTCCACCAAAACCGCCCCGGCTTGCGCGGCGGCAATGGCAGCAATGCCGCAGCCGGCCGCGAAATCCAGCACGCGCTTTCCGGCCACCAGCTTCGGATCATCCAGCACCGCCCGCGCCAAGGCCTGCCCGCCCGGCCAGGCAAAGGCCCAGAAGGGCGGTTCAATGTTCTGCTCCGCAAGCCAGGCTTCGGTTGCCTGCCAGATCGGGGTGATCTCAGTCGCCAAATGCAGCGCGACCTCCGGCACCAGGGGCGCGCGTGCAATCACCGTTTGCGCCGCGACGAATTCCTCGGCCGTCACAGCCGGCCCAGCAGAAAGGCCACGGCAATCGCAAGCCCGACATCTCGATTGGCCTTGAACAGGCGAAGGCAAAGCGCTGGGTCGGCGATATCAAGCTGCATCACCTGCCGCGCCAACATCGCGCCCGGCAAAGCTAGCCCCAGCAAATACCAAGGCGTGAGCCCCGCCAGCCACCCGGCCAGCACCAGCAACGCCATGGTCAGCCCGTAGCAAAGGATCAGGAAGGGCCGTGTCTTGTCGCCCAAGCGGAGCGCGGATGATCTTATGCCGACCAGCGCATCATCTTCCCGGTCCTGATGCGCATAGATCGTGTCATAGCCCAAAATCCAGAAAAACCCGGCCGCCCACAGCGCGAATGCCGCCGCATCAAGGCCGCCCGTCACCGCCGCATAGCCCATGGGTGCGGCCCAGGAAAAAATCACCCCAAGCACCGCCTGCGGCCAATCCGTCACGCGCTTGGCCAAGGGGTAAAGCACCACCGGGATCAAGGACGCCACGCCAAGCACCTGCGCCGTGCGGTTCAATTGCAGCAGGATCAGCAAGGCCACCGCCAGCACCAGCGCCAGAAACACCAAAGCATGCCGCGCCCGCAGCGCCCCGGAAGCAAGTGGCCGCCCAGCCGTGCGTTCCACCTGCCGGTCCAAATCCCGGTCCCACAGATCATTCACCACGCAGCCCGCGCCGCGCATCAGCACCGCACCCAGGCCGAATAGCGCGGTCAGCCACAACCCTTGCCGCCAATCCGGCGCCACCATGGCAAAGGCCCAAAGCCCCGGCAGAAACAGCAGCCAGGACCCGATGGGCCGATCAAGGCGCATCAGCAGCGCATAGGGGCGCCAGGCTTGCGGCAGGCGCGCCACCCAGCCACTGGTGCGGATATCGGTATGGCCACTCATGTGGCTATAAGGGGCATGGAAACCCGCCATGTCCACCCCGCGCCTTCATCTTGAAACCCATCTCTCCGCCGGCCTTGAGATAGAGGCTGAGCCCGGCCAGGCGCATCATCTGGGCGCCGTGCTGCGCCGTGGCGCAGGCGATGCCGTAGCGGTCTTCAATGCGCGGGATGGCGAATGGGCCGGGCGGATCACGGCTCTCCGCAAGGATCGCTGCCGCATTGCGCTGGAGGCGCAGGGCCGCGCGCCCCAGGTGGAACCTGATCTCCGGCTGATGGTCGCGGCGCTCAAGCGCGATGCCATGGAATGGCTGGTGGAAAAAGCGACCGAGCTTGGCGTTGCCGCCATTCATCCCGTCCTCACGCGTCGGTCTGTCGCGGATCGGGTGAACCAGGCGCGGCTTGCCGCCATTGCCCGCGGCGCGGCGGAGCAATGTGAAAGATTAAGCCTGCCCGTGATCCACGCAGCCATGCCCCTGCACGCTGCGCTGGCCGCCTGGGATGGCGTGCCGCTTTTTAT
>CAMCEP010000161.1 GCA_945873675.1 Asaia bogorensis | reverse complement strand
ATCGCATTTTCCGAGCCGCCAAGTGGGCCCACTTGGCTTGAAAATGCAGCGTCTTTGGATCGCATTTTCCGAGCCGCCAAGTGGGCCCCACTTGGCTTGAAAATGCAGCGTCCTTGATCGCATTTTCCGAGCCGCCAAGTGGGCCCACTTGGCTTGAAAATGCAGCGTCTTTGGATCGCATTTTCCGAGCCGCCAAGTGGGCCCCACTTGGCTTGAAAATGCTCTAGGCCACCCGCCGTGACGCGCGCCACATGACAACCCCCACCACCAGCGCCGGCAGGCCGCAAAGTACAAAGCCAACGCCATGGCTATTGGTGATGGCAAGCTGCGCCGCATAGATCACGGGCAGGATAAAGGCACCAACCTGGCCGAAGGACAGCACACCACCTGTCGCAGCACCCCGCATGCCGGGCGGGGCAAGCCGCGCTGCCTCAGATAGCAGCACACCATGCCAGGACATGGCGGTGGCACTCATGCCTGTTGCGATTGTCGCAATCAGCAGCGGGTGCCAATCTGCACTATACAGGCTCATCAGCACCGCACTCACAGCCATACCGAGCGAAAGCCCCGCCATGACACGGCGCGGCGACACGCGCCCACTACTCAGCCAGCCCCAGAAAATGCGCATCGGGACAGCGATCACCATGGCAATGGCGAACATCAGCCCCGCCGCCGCCAGATCATAATTCAGCGCAGTCAGATACAGCACGTAATAGCTGGTGAAGGCAGTTTGCAGCCCGTTGAAGGCAAAGCAGGCCAACGACAATTCGCGCAAATCCTTGGATTTCAATACAGCCGCCAGCGTGGTGCGGAAATCCGAAAAATGAAAACTGCGGCTAGGCACACGATCCGAATCAAACTCACCACGCAGCGGCTCAAGCATCACGGCAAACAGAAAACACGCGCCAGCCGTTACCAGCAAAGCGCCACTCCAGCCCCAATACAAAGTCATCAGGGGGCCAAGCAGCCCCGCCAGCAATAGCCCCGCAGGCACGGCCGTTTGCTTGATGGAAAACACCAAAGGCGCCTGCTTGGGCGGTGAATACCGCCCAAGCAGATGCGAACTCGCCGGCGTGGAAGTCGCGGCACCGCCACCGCCGATGATCGCGGAAATAAGAAAAAATAGCAGCGGCCCCGCAGCGGCGAGTGCCATACCAAGCGCCAGAAACACCAGCGCCACTTGGCTCATGCGCAGCGCCCCGTAGCGGATGATGAAACTGCCGCAGCCAAGCTGGAAGACTAGCGCAGCCAGCGCTGCCGCGCCGACGTAAACGCCAACCAGCGCTGGGTCTATGTGCAAATCCTCGATAATCGCGGGGGCAATGACAAGCGGGAGGGTGCGACCAATGGAAGCAAAGGTCTGCTGCACAAACATGGCGCCAAGCGCCAAATACAAAAGTCTCTTCGCCGTATCCGCTACCATGAAAAACAGACTGACCCCGCAAAGACACGCAAGCCTAGGCGCGTTTTGCGGCGGGCGAAAGATGCGCCGGAAAGCCTAGCCATCATCCTCGGCATAGGGGTTGCGCGGGGATCGCAATTGCAGCCGGATCGGCACGCCCGGCATGGTGAAATGCTCGCGGAAGGAATTCACCAGATAGCGCCGGTAATCCTCGGGCAGCATATCGGCCCTTGTGCCGAAAATTACCATGGTGGGCGGCCGCGCCTTGGGCATGGTCGCGTAGCGGAGTTTGATCCGCTTGCCATCAACCAGCGGCGGCTGATGCCGCGCAAGCGCGGCTTCAAACCAGCGATTGACCTCCCCGGTCGGGATGCGGCGATTCCAAAGCGCATAGGCCGCGCGCACCGCGGGCATCAGCTTATCCACGCCCCGTCCGGTCGCCGCTGAAAGCGGCACCACGGGCACGCCCTTGGATTGCGCCAACGATGTCATCAGCGCGTCTTCCACGCGCTTGCGCGCCACGTTGCGGTCTTCCACCGCATCCCATTTATTGAGCGCGATCACCAAGGCGCGGCCTTCGCGTTCGGCAAGGCGGGCAATGCGCAAATCCTGTTCATCCATGCCAAGCAGTGCATCAAGCACCAGCACCACCACTTCCGCTTCCTTGAGCGCAGCAAGGGAAGACGCGACCGACATCTGCTCCAGCGTTTCCTGCACGCGGGCTTTCTTGCGCATGCCGGCCGTATCAACGAGCCGCACCTCACCACCCGTGGCATCGCGCCATTGCACGGCGACCGCGTCGCGCGTCAGGCCGGGTTCAGGCCCGGTGATCATGCGGTCTTCACCCAAAAGTGCATTCAGCAGCGTGGATTTCCCGGCATTGGGCCGGCCCACAATCGCCAAGCGGAGCGGGCGTTCCGTATCTTCTGCGTCAGCCTCATCTTCTGGCAGAGGGCCAAGCTTGGCCGCGATTTCATCATGCAGATTACCAAAGCCATCGCCATGTTCGGAACTGACCGGCACGGGGTCACCCAGGCCCAATTCAAAGGCTTCCATGGCGGCGGTGGTGCCAGCGCGCCCTTCGGCCTTATTGGCCACCACCAGCACCGGCACGCGCATCCGCCTGAGCCAAGCAGCGAAAGCGCGATCCGCGGGCGTGATGCCGGCGCGCGCATCCATCACAAACAGCACGAGGGAGGCGCCACGCAAAGCGGCCTCAGAACTCGCGCGCATGCGGCCGGGTACGGTATCGGGCGGCGCTTCCTCAAGCCCCGCTGTATCCACCAAGCTCACGTCGCGCCCGGCGATGCGTGCGGTTACTTCCTTCCGATCACGCGTCACGCCTGGCGTGTCATGCACCAAAGCAATGCGCCGCTGCGCCAGCCGATTGAACAGCGTGGATTTTCCGACATTGGGCCGGCCCAGAATGACGATGACAGGCTGCATGAAGGGGCCCCGGTCAGCCTTCGCCCGCAAAGGCTATCAGGCTACCATCATCGGTCGCGATAATCAGGCGCCCACCCACCACAATCATCGGCAGGGAAAGCGCGCCCGGCAGGCGCTGGCGCCCGAGAACATCGCCGTTCGAGGGATTGAGCGAGACAAGCTCTGCCCGGCTGGTGCCGACAAAAAGCCGCCCACCGGCCAGCAGCGGCGATGAAAGCTGCACCGCTTCCTGCGGCTTGCCCGCCTGTGCGGGTGGGCGCAGCGAAACCGCCCAGCGCGCCTGACCTGTTTCGCGCTGAAGCGCCGCCATTTCGCCGGCATCGGTGGCGCCAAAGACCCATTCGCCCGCGGCCCAGGGCATTTCCGTGCCGCCAAATTCGCGTTCCCAAATACGCCTGCCAGAGCGCAGATCAATGGAAAGCCCAACGCCGCCCATGCCGATCGCAATCACGCTATTGCCGGAAATTACTGGGGCTGCACGCACACTGCCCACATCGGCCAGGCTGGTGCCGCCAGTAGCGGCCAGGCTGTCGCTCCAGATCACGCGGCCATCATTGGCGCGGAAGGCCAGGATTTCGCCGGAAGGAAAGCCCGCCACCACGGTATCGCCAATAATGGCCGGCGGCGGCAGGCCAAGCGGCACGGTCAGGATAGCCTGGGCACGGTAGCGCCAAAGCACCTTCCCATCCTCGGCGGAAAGCGCCAGCAGCGTGCTGTCCAAAGTCGTCACGAAAACCCGGCCATTGGCGAAGGAAGGCGCGCCGCGCATGGGGGCGGAAAGACGCACGCGCCATTTCACCGCCCCATCAGCGGCGGAGAGCGCGAGCAATTCAGAAAGCACCGTGGCGACGAAAACGGTATCGCCTTCCACGATCACGCCCGCGCCGCCGCCGTCCCCGCGATCATTTTCCGGACGTGTATCAAAGCGCCAGCGGCGCGCACCATTATTGATGTCGTGGGCAGATACGTAGCCTTCCGCATCCCCCATGAAAACGCGATCCGCGCTGGCGACCGGCCCAGCCGTTACGCGGCGGCGAAAGGATGTGCCGGTTCCATAGCCGCTGGACCAGATCTGCCGCAGATTGGCGCCAAGCGCCATGTGCCCACCAGCATGGGTCGGTGCGCCGCCAAGCTGTGGCCAAAGGCTACGCGCTTCCGGCGCAGGCAAGGAGATAGTGAGCCGCTGCACTTCGCCATCCGCTTCAACCGTACGATCCGGCAGCGTCAGCACTGATTTCCGCTCACCGACAATCTTTACCCTGCGTTCGCCAAAAATACTGTCCAGGGTTTCACAACCAGCCAGAAGCCCAGCCGAGCCCAGCAGCAAAGCGCGCCGAGAGATATCCCGCCCCGTCATCCTTCAAGCCCCAAGGCCAAGCGTTGCGCCCTTTCCCGAACACCGCGCGGTGCCGTGACATCTGCTGCCAGCGCCTGGAAGGCCTGGCGCGCTTCGTCTCGTCGGCCGGCACGGAGCGCGATCAACGCCGCCACTTCCCGTGCCGAGGCATTCCAGGCCGAATCGGGGCGTGTCAGCGGCGTGATACGCGCGGCCAGCATGGCCAAATCCCCCTGATCGAGCGAGCGGATAACCCAAAGCAGGGACGCCAAATCCCGATACAGCGGATCGGCGCTGCTATCGGCGGCGATGGCATCATAAAGCCGAAGCGCTTCCGGCAACTCCCCGGTTTCGGCCTTCAGGGCGGCGGCGCGCAGCCGTGCCAAATCACGATAGCCAGCCGGTGCCCCGCGAGAAGCTTCCTCAAAGCGCTGAGCCATGGCCTTAAGATCAGCACCTTCCGCCTCTGCGGCACGATGCGCAGCCATGAAGGCGGTGCCGGCGCGCTCCGCCTCTCGCGCTTCGTACCAGCGCCAGCCTTGATAGCCACCAACCCCGGCAAGCACGACAAAAAGCGCGGCCAGGACATGCCTGCCATACCGGGCCCATAGCCGGCGGGCGCGTTCAGCGCGGAGGTCTTCCGCAACCTCATCAAAAATATCGGGCAAGGCGATCCTCGGGTTAGAAAGGCGATTTGCTGCAGGGCTAAGCCCTTCTGCCTTGGCGGTCAAACGGGGAATTTGGGATACTCTTGACCGCTTGGTAACAATTTTAGGCGAAAATTTGCAATTCATTAACTTTTGTGGCGTCTCTTGCCCATATGCGTCTCTTTCGCCCCCTCTCCGTCCTTCTTCTGCTGCTCGCTGGCTGCGAAAGCGTTGGTGCCCCCGGCGCGCCTTTGCTCGCCATTCCAGCGGCGGTCGAGGGGGTATCGCTCGTCACCACGCAGCGCGGCATCGGCGATAATGTGGTGTCCTTGCTGACAGGGCAGGATTGTTCCTATGTCCGGCTCGCCAAGGGCCAGACCTATTGCGCTTCGGACCCGCCACCGGCCGTGCAGCCGATCTGCACCCGAAGCCTGGGTAAGGTGGATTGCTGGACGACACCGCCCGTGGCGACACCGGCCTACCGCAATGTGCGCGACGGCCCTTATGAATTGACCGCCGAACAGGAACGCAACCGCACAGCGCGCTGGCCGAAGCTATTCTGATCGGCGCCGCCCAGCGCCTTTTAAAGAAACTGGGGCAGCCGATAAAACCGCGCGGCACTGCGCCAGAACAGATCCGCCTTTTCCTCGGCCGAGGCGCCGGCGGCGATGCGCTTGAAGGCATTCCAGCCGACCGCATAACCATAGCCGCCCTTATCCACCGGGAAATTGCTTTCAAACATGCAGCGCTGCGTGCCGAAAAGCGCGATGCAGCGTTCCATCCAGGGGCGCCAATGTTCGGCCAGTTCTTCCGATGATGGCGCAATCGCGCCCGCTTCAAGCCCAAAGCCCGGCAGTCGCATGCCAAGCCCGCCCACCTTCACCATGACATTCGGGCATTGCGCCAGTTCCGCCATATTGCGTGACCAGGCGGCGAAAACCTCATCGCGCTTGCCGACATATGGGCCGATGCCAAGAATGCCGCCACAATGATCCAGCACAATCGGGATTTCGGGGAAGGCGCGCGCGAGTGAGGCCAAGCGTGGGATCTGATGGAAATAGATCCAGGCATCGAAGGAAAGCCCATTCCGCCCAAGGGCGCCGAAGCCGGCACGGAACGCTGCGCTGTCCATCATATCTTCTGCCGGCGTATAGGCCGGGTTCAGCATGACGGGGTCCGGGTCCCAGGTGGCGATATGGCGAATGCCGCGAAACCTGCCGCCGGCAGCCGCGATATGCGCTTCCAACACCGGCTGCACGGCTTCACCCAGCGTCAGGTCGGCATAGCCCACAATCCCGGCATTGGCAGCGATATCGCCATAGATGCCGCTTGCGAACATCGCTGCAATGCCGGTGACGAATTCTGTCTCACCCACCGGCTTCAAAGCCTCAGGCCCCGCCGCGCGATGCATGGACCGCGCTTGGACATAAACCGTCGCCTTGATGTTATGGCCGCTTTTCAGATCCGCCAGGAATTCATCATGCAGATAGCGCCAGCCCGGCCGGTCCCATAGATGATGGTGCGGATCAATGATCACCTGCGCGGGGTCCAGGATTTCTTCCTGCCGCGCGGCGAGCCAATCCTCTCGGACGGCGAGGTAATGCTGCACCTGATGTTGGGACATGGCGT
>CAMCEP010000160.1 GCA_945873675.1 Asaia bogorensis | reverse complement strand
AAAGCACTGCCGATGGCTATACGCTGCTCGCCATCACCATGACGCATGCGGTGAATGCGTCGCTGTTTCCCGCCGCGCCCTTCAATTTCCGGCAGGATTTCACGGCGATTTCCGTCCTTGGGTCGCTGCCGCTTGTCGTGGTGGTGAATGCGGAACGCAATCCGGCGCGCAGCCTAGCTGATCTGCTGACACAAGCGCGGGAACGCAATTTGAATGCCGGTTCATCTGGCAATGGCTCTCCCCCGCATCTGGGGCTGGAATTGGTGCGTCGGGCTTCGGGTGCGGGGGACCGGATTACCCATGTGCCCTATCGTGGCGGCGCGCCTTCGGTGACCGATCTCGCGGCGGGGAATCTGGATTTCATGGTCTCCAACCTGCCGGAATGCATGGCGCAGATTCAGGGCGGGCGGCTGCGCCCCCTTGCCATTACCTCCGCCGCCCGCCATCCCCTGGTGCCGGATGTGCCCACCGTGCGCGAAGCGGGCTCACCCGAGCTTGAAATGACCAATTGGACCGCGATGATCACCAATGCCGCGGTGCCCGCCCCCATCCTGGCCAAGCTTGAAGCCGATACCCTGGCCGCGATCCGCGACCCCGAAGTCTCCCGCCGCGCCCGCGACGGCGGGTTTACGGTGGAAGCCTGGGACAGGGCACGCAGCGCAGCCTATATCAGCGCCGAGACTGACCGCTGGGCCAGGCTGGTGCAGGAAGCGAAATTGAAGGCGGATTGATGCGACTTTCCCTGAATGAGGCTGAAAAACTTGTCACGGCGGCGCTAGCGGCTTGCGGTGCTGGGCCTGAGATGGCCAAGCGCACCGCTGCCGCGCTGGTCGCCGCCGAAGCCGCCGGGCAGGCGGGACATGGCCTGTCACGCGTGGCGCAATATGCAGCGTTTCTCCGCAATGGTCGCGCGGATGGGAAGGCGTCACCGCGCATCATCAATGAACGCGGCGGCGCTGCGCTGATTGATGCCGGGCATGGGCTGGCTTACCCCGCTCTTGCCTTGGCGGAACAGGAAGCGGCCTGGCGCGCGCGGGGGCATGGCATTGCCTTTGTCGGCGTCACCAATAGCCACCATTCCGGCGCCATGGGACTGCCGGTGCGGCGCCTCGCGGAACAAGGGCTGGTGGCTTTGGCCTTCACCAATTCGCCCGCCGCCATGCCGGTGCCGGGCGGGCGCCGGCCTTTGATGGGCACCAATCCGGTGGCGGCGGCTTTTCCGCGCCACGCTGCGCCGCCACTCGTGATCGACATGGCGCTGTCTGAGGTAGCGCGCGGCAAGATCATGGTCGCTGCCAAGGAAGGCCGCCCCATTCCCGAAGGTTGGGCGCTTGATGCCGATGGCCGCCCGACCACCGATGCCAAGGCCGCGCTCTCGGGCGCCATGCTCGCCATGGGCGGCACCAAGGGCGCCTTGCTGGCGCTGATTGTCGAATTGCTTTGCGTGGCGCTGACTGGCGCTGCTTTCGGCTTTGAAGCCGATAGCTTCTTCCAGGATGAGGGTAATCGCCCGCGCTTAGGTCAGGCGCTGCTGGTGATAGACCCCGGCGCGCTTGCTGGTGCGGATGGCTTCGGCGCGCGGATCGAAACGCTGATCGCCGCCATGCTGGCCGATGAGGGTGTGCGCCTGCCCGGCGCCAAGCGCGATGCGCAAAGCGCGCGTGCTGGCGCTGATGGGCTGGAAATCCCCTATGCCGTGCTGGAAAAAATCAAGGCGCTCGCAACACCGTGAGCAAAGCCCAGGAACCGGACCTGCATTGCGGCCCCGCCGCCGTGGCCGCACTTTTCGCGCATCGGCCCACCGATGTGCTGCGATTTTTCTACACACCCATGCGCCGGCAGGAAGCGGGGCCATTATGCGCGGCGCTCGCGAAGCGGCGCCTGCCTTATCGTGAAGTCCCGCCCGAGGAATTGCAGCGCATCGCCGGCACCGTGCATCACGGCGGCATGGTGGCCGTGGCGCGCCCGCGCAGTGTGACCTTGTTGGACGCAAGCAACCTACCGCCGATCCTTTGGGCAGCACCTGCACTCCCCATTCTGGATGGCATCGGCAATCCGCATAATCTTGGTGCCATTGCGCGATCTGCGGCGTTTTTCGGCTGCAAGGCGCTGGTGATATCGGGCGACCAACGCCAGGCGCGGCTTTCGGATGCTGCCTTGCGGACCGCTGAGGGCGGGCTGGAGGCGCTGGCCGTGTTTCAGGCGCCTGATCTGCCCGCGCTGCTACGCGCGCTTGCGCCACACATGCTGAGCCTGGCCGCCGTGGCGCGGGATGGTGTGGCGCCGGAAGCCCTGCCACGCGGGCGCCCCTTCGCCCTGGTACTCGGCAATGAGGAAAAGGGCCTCGCGCAGGGGAGCATCGCCGCCTGTGCCGCACGCGTGACGCTGCCCGGTTCCGGTGTGGTCGAAAGCCTTAACGTTTCCGTGGCGGCGGCGGTACTGATCCATGCATTGTGGCGTTGATGGTTCGCCCCCCGGCCACGCGCATCACGAAACCCGTGAAGTCCTTGCGTCACGCTACAAAATTAGTGTCTTTTAGCGCGTGGATATGACCAAAGCCGCCCTTTCATCCCGCGCCGTACCGCAGGGTAGAATACTGGTGCTCTCCGGCACGCTGGATGCCGAAGGCGCGGCGACGCTTTGGCCAGCCATGACGCGCGCGCTCACCGAAAAACCAAACGCCATTGATCTTTCCGGGGTGGAGGTGATGGATAGCGCCGGCGCCATTCTGGTGCTGCGCGCAGGCGATGCGGTGGCGGTACAGGGTGGCTCAGCCGATGTGCTGGCGGTTTTGGAACGCAACCGCGCGGCGTTGAAGGCCGCACCCGTGCCCGTGGAAGCGCCGCGCGACTTTGCGCCCATTACGGCCTTTGGTGGCGTGGTGTTCGGCGGCATCCAGGCGGCACTTTCCGGTATTGCCTTTGCCGGGGAAGCTTTGGTCGCGGCCCTTCGCGTGCTGCTGCGCCCGCGCATGTTTCGCGGCGCTGAATTCTTGCGCCATTTGGATGAAATTGGGCTCCGCGCTTTTCCGCTGACGCTGCTCCTCGGCTTTCTGATTGGGCTGATTTTGGCCTATCAATCCTCCATCCCGCTCAAGCGGTTTGGTGCGGAGATTTTCGTACCCAACTTGGTTGGCATTTCGCTGCTGCGCGAATTGGGCCCGCTATTGGCCGGCGTGGTTTTGGCCGGGCGCACCGGATCGGCTTTTGCCGCTGAACTCGGCACCATGACAGTGAATGAAGAAGTGAATGCGCTCCGCATCATGGGCATTGATCCCATGGTAATGTTGGTACTGCCGCGCATCCTGGCGGGGATATTGGTGATGCCGGTGCTGACGCTGTTGATGAACCTGGCGGGCCTTGCCGGCATGACAGTGGTGATGGAAACGCTGGGCTTTCCCTGGACCGCGGTTTCCAACCAATTGCAGCAATGGCTGAAACTGGGCGATTTGATGGGCGGCCTGTTCAAATCCTGCTGCTTTGGTCTGGTGATCGCGGCCATTGGCTGCCGTGCCGGGCTTGCCGCCGGCTTGGGTCCGCGCGCGGTGGGTGACGCGGCAACCGCTGCCGTGGTCGGCGGCATTGTCGCCATTGTCGCCATGGATGGTGTTTTCGCCATTCTGTTTTTCAGGCTTGGCATATGAACAACGAAACCGTCATCCGCGTCGAAAACCTGGCCGTCAACTTCGGCCCGCGCACCATTTTCAAGGACGTAAGTTTTGAGGTGAAGCGTGGAGAGGTATTCGTCATTCTGGGCGGTTCGGGCTGCGGCAAATCCACCTTGCTCAAGGCACTGATCGGCATTGTGCCGATTGCTGCCGGGCGCTCTGAAATACTCGGCGTTGATCTGGCGGAAGCGGATGCGGAAGGACAGCTTGAACTGCTGAAGCGCATTGGCGTGATGTGGCAATCCGGCGCGCTTTTCGGCAATATGACGCTGTCCGAAAATGTGGAATTGCCCTTGGAAGAACACACGGATTTGCCGCGCCCCGCACGAGAGGCTTTGGCGCGCGCCAAGCTTGGCTTGGTTGGGCTTGGCGATGCGGCGGGGCTTTTGCCCGCTGAGATTTCAGGCGGCATGGCCAAGCGTGCTGGCATTGCGCGCGCCATGGCGCTTGACCCGCCCTTGCTGATTTTGGATGAGCCTTCGGCCGGGCTTGACCCCATCACCTCAGCGGGTTTGGACAAGCTGATCCTGGATATTGCGCGCAGCACCGGCACAACCTTCGTGGTGGTGACGCATGAATTGCAATCCATCCTGGCCATTGGGGATCGCTGTATCATGCTGGACAAGGAAGCGCGCGGCATGATCGCCATGGGCAAGCCGCGCGAATTGCGCGAAACCGGCACGCACCCAACCGTGCGCGCCTTCTTCCGCCGAGAGGCCGCCTGACATGGCGAAACCGCCCAATACTTTATTTCTCCGCATCGGCATGTTGGCGCTTGCCGCCATTGCGCTGGCGATTGGCTTCATTCTTTACCTGACAGCGGGGCAATTCGGCAAAAAATCCGATTATTTCGAAACCTATGTGGGTGAATCCATCGTGGGTCTCGATGTCGGGGCATCGGTGCGTTATCGCGGCGTGCAGATTGGGCGCATTACGGAAATCTCACTCGCCGCCGCGACCTATGACATTCCAGAAGCGCGCAGCAATCGCTATGCGATGCAATTGGTGGTGATACGCTTTGCGGTGGAAAGAACGCGCGTGGCGCGCATTTCCTCCTTGGAAGACATGGTTGCGGCTGGGTTGCGGGCGCGCATCGCGTCCCAGGGTATTACCGGTGTCACCTATATGGAAATTGATATTCTGGACCCCATGCGCTACCCGCCCATCCAGGTGCCGTGGAAGCCGCGTTTCGATTACATTCCTGCTGTGCCTTCCACAATCACACAAGTGACCAGCGCGGCGGAACAGATTTTGCGGCGATTGGAAGCGCTGGATATCGAAGGGTTGATCAATAACGCGGCGGGGTTGATGGGTGATCTGCGGCGGCAAGTGAGTGATGGCGAAGTCGCTGCGGCCTTACGAGAGGCGAGTGAAACCCTGGTGGAATTGCGCGGCGCCATCCGCAATGCACGGCTTGAGGATACGGCGGCGGAACTGCGCGGCGCTATTGCAAATATGGGTGATGCCGGGCGCAGCGCTCAGGAATTGCTGGCAAGCCGCGAATTGCGTGACGCTTTGGTGCGCATCCCTGCCGCTGTCGCCGCGCTTGAACAGACGCTCCGTACCGCGCGCGGCACCACCACCGATCTGCAGGCCGATTTGTCGCCGCTGATGCGCGATTTGCGATCCTCCGTCGCCAATCTGCGCGACACAA
The DNA here is from genome assembly GCA_945873675.1 of Asaia bogorensis. Classification (GTDB taxonomy): domain Bacteria; phylum Pseudomonadota; class Alphaproteobacteria; order Acetobacterales; family Acetobacteraceae; genus Neoroseomonas; species Neoroseomonas bogorensis_C. Next base: position 1,145 of record CAMCEP010000160.1, on the reverse strand, counting down.
CGGAAGCGCTGCGGCGCAGCCCTTCGCAAACCCTTCTCGGCGCGCCGCCGCCGCCGCCCAATCGGGATCGCCGCTGACATGAAAACCTTGCATCGCCGCGCAATGCTGCTGGCAGCACCTTTCCTTGCTTCCGCCTGTTCCGTGCTGCCGGATCGGCCTTATCAGGAAGTGCTGCGCTATGCGCTGGAACCGCGCCGGCAGGGGGAAGGCTGGCGCGGCAAGGGGCGGCGGCTTTTGCTGCTGCGCACGCTCCGCGCGCCACCGGCGCTGGATGTGCGTGGCCTGCGCAGTGTGCGCCCAGATGGCACGGAAGAAATTGATTTCTACGCCGAATGGATTGCGCCACCCGCCGAGGCTGCGGAACAGGCGCTACGCCGCTGGCTGATTGACGCGAGGCTTTTCGCTGCTGTGCTGGCGCCGGGCAGCCGCGCCAATGCTGATCTGGTGCTGGAAGGTGAATTGACGCGGCTGGTCGCCAATCGCGCCACGGGGCAAGCGGAAGCGGAATTGAATTTCGTGTTGATTTCCGAACGCGAAGCCTCATCCCGCGTGTTGGGGCAGATGCTCAGCACTGGGACGGCGGCGTTGCCCAGTGGCGCCTTGCGCCCGGATCAGGCGGCTGCGGCGATGAATGCCGCGCTCGGCAATGCTTTCGGATCGCTGGAACAGGCGCTATCGCGCTACGCCTGACCCTGCCGGCGCCGCGCGCGGCGAAACGCATACACCAGATGCAGCCCATAGGCCGCGATTGACCCGCCCACCACCACCCAGGCGAGCGGTTCCACCCAATGCTGCACCCTGTCGTAATGGTCTTCCAGCATATAGCCGGCGATGGCGAGAAAGCTCAGCCAAATCGCTGAACCAATCGCGGTCCAGACATAAAACACACCGCGCGGAATAAGCACCATGCCGGCGGGGATGGAAATGATGGTACGAATGCCAGGCAGCATCCGCCCGAAGCACAGCGCGACAGGCCCCCAGCGCTTCAGCGTGCGTTCCGCCCGGTCCATATCTTCGGTTTCAAAGGCAAACCATTTGCCATAGCGCGCGACCAGCGGGCGGATGCGTTCCATCCCGAACCAGCGGCCAATTTCATACCAGAAGGCATTGCCCACCAGCGTGCCCAAAACAGCGACGATGATGGT
>CAMCEP010000159.1 GCA_945873675.1 Asaia bogorensis | reverse complement strand
CTGGTAGGGCGCCCGCCCTGTCATGAAAGCTTCACGCACACTGGCCATAATTTCCATAATCTTGGAAACATGGAAACAGAATCCGCCGCCGCGGCCTTCGCCGCCCTTGGCCAACCCACCCGGCTGGCCCTAATCCAGAACCTGCAAAGCGCGGGACCTGAGGGCCTGCCCGCCGGCGAAATTGCCGAAGCCCTCGGCGTGCCACCCTCCACGCTTTCATTCCATTTACGCGCGCTGGAAGAAGCCGGGCTGATCACGCCGCAGCGCCAGGGGCGCCAGGTGCTCTATGCCAGCGCCCCGGCGGCCTTTGCCGCTTTGGTCGGGTTTCTGGGTGGGGCGACAGCGCCCATCGCCGCGCCTGGACGCGCCTTGCGGGTGCTGTTTCTGTGTACGCGTAATTCGGCACGCTCTATCATGGCGGAAGCCATTCTGAACCGCATCGGTGCTGGGCGTTTTCGCGCCTATTCCGCGGGTTCTGAGCCCGCACCAGATGGGCCGCTGCCGGAAGTCCTCGCACAGCTTCAGGCGCTTGGGCATGATGTCGCGCCTTTACGCTCCAAATCCTGGGAAGAATTTGCGGCACCCGATGCGCCGCGTTTCGATTTCATCATCGCGCTTTGCGATACGCTGGAAGGCCAGCGCTGCCCGGATTTTGGTGATACCACCACCAGCGCGGCCTGGCCCCTGCCGGACCCTGCGAAATTCTCGGGCGGCGGCGCCGAACGGGCGACCCTATTGAACGAACTTTACGCGGCGCTGAAGCGCCGGCTGGAAATTTTCATCAGCCTTCCCTTCACCACCCTGGATCGCATGGCGCTGCAGGCACGGGTTGAAGCTTTGGGCAATCCAATGACGGGGGCACGGGCATGAGGGTTGGTATCAATGGCATGGGCCGCATTGGCCGCCTGGCATTCCGCGCGGCTTTCGGTGCGGCAGAACGGGGTGAGGATGATCCGCGCCGCGCCAATCGGCTGGACATTGTGCATGTGAATGAAGTGAAGGGCGGTGCGGCAGCCTCGGCGCATTTGCTTACTTTTGATAGCGTGCAGGGCCGCTGGCGCGCGCCTATCGCGGCGGAAGGTGCGGATGCTTTGCGCATTGGTGACAAGCGCATTGGTTTCACGGAACACGCGACACCGGCAGCGATTCCCTGGGGTGATCTTGGTGTTGATCTGGTGTTGGAATGCAGCGGCAAATTCCTGACTGAAGCCACCTTGCGCGGGCATCTGGATCGCGGGGCGAAGCGCGTGATTGTTGCTGCACCTGTCAAGGAAGCCTCAGTCCTCAATATCGTGGTTGGCGTGAATGATGCGCTTTATGATCCCGCGCGTTATCCGATTGTCACCGCCGCATCCTGCACCACCAATTGCCTCGCCCCGGTGGTGAAAGTGGTGCATGAGGCGATTGGGATTAGGCATGGTCAGATCACCACGATCCACGACCCCACCAATACCAATGTAGTGACCGATGCGCCGCATAAGGATTTGCGCCGTGCGCGTTCGGCCATGCTCTCACTCCAGCCCACCACCACCGGGAGTGCGACGGCGATTGCGCTTATCTATCCGGAATTGAAGGGCAAGCTGAATGGCCATGCGGTGCGGGCGCCGGTGTTGAATGCCTCCCTCACCGATTGCGTTTTTGAATTGCAGCGTGCGACCAGCGCCGAGGAGTTAAACGCGCTTTTCCGCGCTGCGGCAGAAGGCCCGCTGGCCGGTATTCTGGGTTATGAGGATCGGCCTTTGGTTTCCGCCGATTACGCGCGCGATACGCGCAGTTCCATCATTGATGCCCTATCCACCTTGGTGACGGATGGCACCATGGCAAAAATCTATGCCTGGTATGACAATGAAATGGGCTATGCCTGCCGCATGGTAGATCTGGCCTGCATCATGGAAGCGCGCGGCATCTGACATGCGCAACTACGCCATCGTCACCGCTGCCTATTGGGGCTTTACGCTGACCGATGGCGCCTTGCGCATGCTGGTGCTGCTGCATTTCCACAAACTTGGCTATTCGCCCTTCGCGCTGGCTTTTCTTTTCTTGCTGTATGAAGCGGCCGGTATCGGCGCAAACCTAGTCGGCGGTTGGCTCGCAACACGTTTTGGCATTGCGCGCATGCTGGCGGTTGGGCTTGCCGCGCAAATCGCTGGCTTCCTGATGCTGTCAGCGCTATCGCCAGGCTGGGTGCCAGCCATGGCGCTGGCTTGGGTGGTACTGGCGCAAGGCATTTGCGGCATTGCGAAGGATATCACCAAAACCGCGTCCAAATCCGCGATCAAACTCACGGCGGGCGATGTCTCTGGCCGCCTGTTCCGTTGGGTGGCCTGGTTCACCGGCAGCAAGAACGCGATGAAGGGCGTGGGGTTTTTCCTGGGCGGCGTATTGCTGGAAGCACTTGGCTTTCAGGGGGCACTTTGGTTGATGGCAGCGCTGCTTGGGCTGGTGTTGCTCGGCGTTGTGGCCTCCCTGCCGCCGCTCATGGGCAAGGCCAAGGCGTCAGCTTCCATGCGGGAATTCATGGCGCGGGATCGCGGCGTCAATCTACTTGCGGCAGCGCGCATTCTGCTGTTTGGCGCGCGCGATGTCTGGTTTGTCGTGGCGCTGCCAGTGTTTCTCTATTCTGCCGGGTGGAGCTTCACTGCAGTGGGTGGCTTCCTCGCCATTTGGACCATCGGTTACGGCTTGGTGCAGGCGGCTGCGCCATCTTTGATCCAGCGCAGCGCCGATGGGCTGAGCGCGGAAGTGCCGGCTGCGCGACTTTGGTGCCTTGGCCTTGCGGTGATACCGCCCGCACTGATGGCCGCGCTTTGGCTTGATGCGGGTCGCGCTGATCTGGTGCTGGTGGCGGGGCTTTTGGTGTTTGGCTTTGCCTTTGCGGTGAATTCCTCGCTGCATTCCTATCTGATCCTGGCCTATGCGGGCTCCAAAAAAGCCGCCGAGGATGTGGGCTTTTACTACGCCGCCAATGCCGCTGGGCGCTTTGCCGGCACGCTGCTTTCGGGCTTGCTCTATCAAATAGCCGGCATCATGGGCGCCCTGGCAGGTGCGGCGGTGATGCTCGGGCTTTGTTGGGCCATCACGCTGGCCCTGCCGGAAGACCGCGCCGCTTGCGCTGAGGCGCGCTGAGCGCAAAACTCGGCCCCTATCAAAGGGGGCCGCCATGCTGAAACGTTCCGAATTTCTCGCAGGCTTGGGCGCAAGCCTGTTTGTGCTGACCCAGGGCGCCACGGCGCAGCCCATGCCGGGTGGCGTGCTGCGGGTTGGCATTAAGCTCAGCCCTACCTCCATGGACCCGCAATTTCGCCTTGCGGGTGAGCAAAACCTGCTGCGCGGCTGCCATGCGCGGCTGATCGGCATGACACCGGATGGCAAGCCCACGCCGGGCATCGCGCAATCCTGGCGCCCCGTGGGTGATGGTCGCGCTTGGGAAATCACCCTGAATCCGGCCGCAAAATTCAGTGATGGCAGCCAAATCACATCGCAAGACGTTGCTTTTTCCATCCGGCGCATTCCGCGCCTGGAAGGCTCAGCCGGCGGCTATCAGATATTTGTCCGCGCCATCAAGGATATCGAAATCCTGGATGCTGGGCGCCTGCTGATCAAAACGGAAGAACCCTATCCCTTCATGGCGGAAGACCTCACGGAAATCGCCATTGTCGCGGCATCTCTCGGTGAGGATTTCAAGCCTGCTGATTTCAACGCCGGCAAGGCGCGGGTATTCTCCGGCCCCTACACTTTGGTGGATTATCGCTTCGGCGAATTCGTCACCATGCGCCGCAACCCGCATTGGTTCGGCCCAAGGCCGGAATTTGAGGAAGTGCAATTCCGCGTCATCCCGAATGATTCCGGGCGCATCGCCGCCCTGCTTTCGGGCGATGTGCAAGCGATAGATGAAGTCTCCATCCCCGATATCGCGCGGCTGCGCACCAATGCGGCGACTGATGTCTCGCAAATCGCCGGCATGCGCGTGATGTATGTGGCGCTGGATATGGACCGCGATGTAACGCCCCATATCCGCGACAATAACGGCCAGGCGATGACAAAGAACCCGCTGAAGGATGTGCGGGTCAGGCTTGCGCTATCCCATGCCATCAATCGCGCGGCGATTGTTGACCGCGTCATGGAAGGCGCGGCGTCCGTTGCATCTGATGTGCTGCCGCCGGGCACGCCCGGTACTTCCCCGCGCCTCAAGCCCGTACCGTTTGAACCGGATCGAGCGCGGCGCTTGCTGGCGGAAGCGGGTTATCCGAATGGGTTTCAGATCACCATCCACGCCACGAATGACCGCTACCCGAATGATGAAAAAGTGGCCCAAGCCATCGCGCAATTCTGGACGCGTATTGGCGTGAAAACCGAAGTGCAAACCATGCCCAATGCGGCCTATTTCCCGGCCGCCGCGCGGCAGACCTTCACGGTAATGGCGGCGCAATATGGCGCGGATAACATCAGCTACGCCTATCGCGCGTTGCTCCATACGTTCAACCGCGATGCCGGGCTTGGCACCGCCAATCGCACGCGCCATTCCAGCCCGCGCGCCGATGCGCTGGTGGCGGAAGCGCTGAAGACCATGGATGAAGCGAAGCGCAATGAGCTTTTCGCGCAAGCGACTGATATCGCGATTGGTGAGGAAGCGATCATGCTGATGATCTACTATCCGGCCTATGTCTATGCCGCACGCAAGCCTGTCTCCACAGTGCCTTACTACAATGGTGCCTTCCTGCCGCAGGGCCTGGTGCGGCGCTGAAACTTCATGAAGACACTTCTGGTCATTCACCATTCCATGACGGATGGCGCGCGGCAGATGGCGCAAGCCGCACTCGAAGGCGCCATGGCAGAAGGCAATACCGCCGTCGGTGGTCTGCATGCCACGGAAGCGGCGCCTGAGGATTTACTGGCTGCCGATGGCTATATCTTCGCTACACCGGAAAACCTGGCCAGCATGGCTGGCGTGATGAAGGATTTCTTTGATCGCTGCTACTACCCGCTGCTCGATCAAATCCAGGGGCGGCCTTACGCAACCATGATCTGCGCCGGGTCTGATGGTACGGGCGCCGCGCGACAAATCGCGCGCATCGCCACGGGTTGGCGACTGAAACCTATCGCTGAACCGCTGATCGTGATCACGCGCGCGCAAACACCGGAAGCCATCGCAGCGCTGAAGATCATTGGCGCGAATGATCTTGCACGCTGCGAAGAACTCGGCGCCACTTTCACCGCCGGGCTTGCTGCTGGAATTTTTTAGGTCAGCTTTCCGGCTTCAGCCCAAGCCGACGGATCAGCCCGCCCCAGCGTGCGATATCGGAAGCAAGCAAGGCGCGGAATGACGCCGTATCACTCCCCACCACGGTGAAGCCCGCAGTTTCCAAAGCGCGGCGCTGATCGGGCACAGCAAGCGCCTTGCCGGTTTCCTCTGCCAGCCGCGCAATACGATCAGCAGGGAAACCCGCCGGCGCGAAAAGCCCAATCCAGGCAATGGCCGGATCGGAAGGCACGCCCGCTTCCGCCATGGTCGGCACTTCCGGCAAAGCGGGAAAACGCTCGGCACTCGTCACCGCCAGCGCGCGCACGGAACCATCCCGCACCTGGCCCAGCACGCCGCCGGTTGCGGCGAAAAACGCCTGAATGCGCCCCGCCACCAAATCCAGCACGGCCTGACCCACCGCGCGATAGGGTACATGCACCGCTTCAAAACCCTGCGACGCTGCCAGGTCTTCCATCACCAGATGGGAAAGCGTGCCCGGCCCGGTGGAGGCATAGCTGATCTTACCAGGATTGGCCTTGGCGAAAGAGACAAACTCGGCGGCGTTACGCGCCGGGACAGACGGATGCACCACCAGCACAAAGGGCAGCCGCGCCAGAAGGCTGATCGGCGCCAAATCTGTCGCGGGGTCATAGCCCAGCGCCGGGTTCAGGATTTTCGCCGTGCTGCCGGGCCCGCCGATGGTGACGCCCAACGTATGCCCATCGGTCGCGCGCGCCACGGCTTCCGTGCCGATATGCCCACCGCCACCAGCGCGATTTTCTACAATCACCGGTTGACCAAGCACCTGCTGCAAATGCGGCGCAATCGCCCGCGCCGCGAGGTCTGGTGTGGACCCACCCGGAAAAGCGCAAATGATCCGCACTGGCCGATCAGGCCAAGTGCCTTGCGCGCGTAGGGCGCCAGGGCTTGCGGCAAGTGCTGCGCTCAGCGCCAAAAGGGACCGGCGATTAAAGCTATCCATGAAGTGATGCCCGGTAAGAATGCAGCCTCACAATGGCGTGAGCCCGCCCGCGCTGCAAGCGGCATATGGCTGCGCGCCCTTTTACTCAGGCTGAAAATTCGCAAGCCTCAGCAATGCCGCATTGCGTGCGACATCGGCGCGGATGAAGGCTTCGGCTTCTTCCACTGTTTCCGCGACGGGTTCAAAGCCAAGCCCGCTCAGGCGTTGCACCGTGGTGGCTTCGCGCATGCCATCCACCAGAATGCGATTGAGCCGC
>CAMCEP010000158.1 GCA_945873675.1 Asaia bogorensis | reverse complement strand
GTGGCTGGTGGCGAGCGGCTTCAGATATTGCCCGCCAGGGGCTTCGCGTTCATCCAGCACCACCACTTCGGCGCCAGCTTCGGCCGCGGCGATGGCGGCGGAAAGCCCGGCGGGACCGGCGCCGACCACAAGGATATCGCAGGGTTGATCGGCAATCTCGGCTGGGGCGCTGCCAAGCGGGGCGGGTTCAGCCGGGAAGGCGCTTTCCACCGCCATGCCATCGGCAACCTTTACCATGCAGGCGCGCTGGCCGGCCTTGCCATCCACCGTGACAACGCAATCAAAACAAGCACCCATGCCGCACCACAGCCCGCGTTGCGTGCCCCTGGGCGTTTCGCGCAGCGCCAGAATGCCGGCAGCCGAAAGCGCTGCGGCAATGCTCTCGCCCGGCAAGGCTTCCACCGGCGCGCCATTGAAGCTGATCCGGATAGGCGCCTTCGCCGGGGTGATATGGGGGTGATGTAGCCGCATGCTCTTGCCGTTTGCGCCAAAACAGGCTCCCATCATCGCACGCGGTGCGGCCGCGTCCACCCCCGGGAGTTCCCCTCATGGCCCGTGAGCCTTTTCGCGGCACCTATACGGTGCTGATCACGCCCTTTACCGCCGATGGCGCGGCGGTGGATTACAAGGCGCTGGAACGCCTGGTCGAATACCAGATCACAGAGGGCGTCCGGGGGCTGATCCCGCTGGGGTCTACCGGCGAATTCCTCTCTGTTTCGCGCGAAGAACGCCAAGGCATTGTAGAGACCGTCATCCGCGCCGCGCGCGGGCGCGTACCGGTGCTGATCGGCACGGGCGCTGAGGATACGCGCGAAGTGGTGGCGCTATCGCGGGAAGCGGAGTCTCAGGGTGCTGATGGTGTCATGATCATCCCGCCCTTCTATTCCGTGCCGACGGAAGATGAGCTGTTTCACCATTACAAAACCGTCGCGGATGCGATCGGCATTCCGATCATGGTCTACAACAATCCCGCGACATCCAATGTGGATATGCTGCCCGCAACCCTCGCCCGGATTTCGACCATTCCGAATTGCCGCTACGTCAAGGAAAGCACGCTGGAAGTGACCCGTGTGCGCGATATTGTGGCGTTGTGTGGTGACAGGATGGAGGTTTTCGCCGGCGTGCTCGGCTATGAAAGCGCCTGGCTTGGTGCCATTGGCTGGGTTGCCGTGTGCAGCAATTTGGCGCCGCGCCTTTCTTCCGAGATGTTCGATGCAGCGGCTTTTGAGGCGGATCGCCCCAAGGCGCTGGCGCTTTATCGCAAGCTGGCGCCGCTGCTGCCTTGGGTGGGTGGGCCGCGCTATGTTTCCGGCACCAAGGCGGGCTTCAAGCTGATGGGCATGGATATGGGCCCACCGCGCCCGCCGCGCCTGCCTTTGCCCGCACAGGATATGCCGGCCTTGGCGCAAGTATTGCAGGGCATTGGCCTGATCGGTGCCGAAGCGCGCGCCGCGGAATGAGTGTCTCAACAGGGAGAAGATTGATGCTGCGATATGGAATCCTCGCCGCCATGGCGATGCTGGTGGCAACCCCGGCGATGGCGCAGGCGCCCGCCTGCACGCCTGCGGTGCCGGATAGTGAATTGGTGAAATCGCGCACGCTGGTGATGTCCACCAACCCCACCCTGCCGCCGCTGCAATTCGTGGATGCGCAAGGGCAGCTGCGCGGCATGCGCGTTGAACTTGGCAATGAAATCGCGCGCCGGCTGTGCCTGACGCCCGAATATGTTCGGATTGAATTCAGCGCCATGATCCCCGGCTTGGCGGCGCGGCGCTGGGATTTGATCAATACCGGCATTTTCTACACGGAAGAACGCGCGCGCATGATGCAGATGGTGCGCTACGAAAACCAGGCGATTTCCTTCAGCGCGCCGCGCGGCAATCCGCAGAATATTCGCACCACGGATGATCTGGCGGGTAAAACCGTGGGGGTGGAGCTTGGTGGTTTTGAAGAACGCCGTACGCGGGAACTCAGCCAATCGCTTCAGGCGAAGGGCTTGCAGCCCATGAATATCCGTACCTTCGACAATTTTGCTGTGGCCTATCAGGCGCTGCGTGCCGGCCAGGTACAGGCCGTGACGAGCATTGATGGTGTTGCGGCTGAATATGATCAGCGCGGCGATTTTCCGCGCGTGCTGAATGGGCTATTCCCAACCCCGGTTGCGGTTGCCACAAGGTCGCGCGTGCTGGCCGATGCGGTTGTGCGCACGCTGGAAGCCATGAAGGCGGATGGCAGCCTGAAGGCGCTATTCGATCGCTATGGTGCTTCAATGTACACGGACAAGCTGGAAGTGGTCGGCCCGCAATAAGCGCCTGATTTTCACGCGTGCAAATCTGGTCCTGGCCGGGGTTCTTTGACTATCTTTTGAATCCCTTTCTGCTGGAAGGCGCCGTCACCACGCTGTGGCTGACGGCGGCTTCACTTTCGGCTGGGCTATTGCTTGGTATCGGGCTTGCCGTGATGCGGCTTTCCGGCAATCGGCTTTTGTCTGGCATTGCAGCGTTTTACTGCTGGGTGTTTCGCGGCACGCCGCTGCTGGTGCAATTGCTGATCATCTATACTGGCTTGCCGCTGTTTGGTTTGCGCTTTTCCGTGGTGCAGGCCGCGCTGCTTGGCCTTGCCTTGAATGAGGCCGCCTATCTTAGTGAGACAGTGCGCGCCGGCATTCTTGCAGTGGCACGCGGCCAGCGCGAAGCTGCACTTGCCTTGGGTTTGCGGCGCCTTCAGGTATTTCGCCTGGTAATCTGGCCGCAGGCGCTGCGGATCATCATCCCGCCACTTGGCAATTCGGTGAACGGGCTGCTGAAAACCACATCAGTCGCCAGCGTGATCAGCATGGAAGAATTGCTGCGCCGGACGCAGATTTTGATCCAAGAACGATTCCTGGTGCTGGAATTATTCATGGTGGCAGCGATATACTATCTGGCCATGACGACAGCCTGGGATTTCGTGCAACGGCGCCTCGAAAAGCGCTATGGCCGCGGCTACGGGACAGACGCTGCAGATCGGCGTTGAGAGCTTCAATTTGAGATGAGGAGAGATTGGGCCATGCGTTTGGGACGTCGTTCATTCGCTGCCAGCGCATTGGCGCTGCCTGGATTGCTGAAGGCATCGGGCGCAGGGGCTCAATCCACCTGGCCCAACCGGCCGATACGCCTGGTAGTGCCTTATCCGCCTGGTGGCGCGAGCGATATTGCCGGACGCCTGCAGGCCGAGGTTTTGCAGAAGGCGCTGGGCAGCCCTGTTGTCGTGGATAATCGCAGCGGTGCCGGCGGCACAGTTGGCACCGCCCATGTCGCGCAATCGGCACCGGATGGCTACACGATCATGATGGCGAGCCCATCTTCCCATCTTGGTGCGCCTTTGCTGTTCCGTACACCCGGCTATGAAGGCGCAGATGATTTCAGCCATATCGCAACTTTCTCGATTGGAACAGCGATTGTCTGCGTTCATCCCGGCTTGCCGATACGCAATATCCAGGAATTGATCGCCTATGCGAAGGCCAATCCGGGCAGGCTGAATTATGGATCTGCCGGGGCTGGTGGTGCCAATCATATGCTTGGTGTTTTGTTCATGCTGCGCACAGGTACGGAATTGACCCATGTGCCTTATCGTGGCGCAGCGCCGGCGCTGGCTGATTTGATTGCGGGCAATATCCAGGTGGTGTTTGACAGTTTCTCGGGCGTGATCCCCGCAGTACGGGCGGGCCAGGTGCGCGCGCTTGGGATCACCAATCCAACGCGCTGGCCCTTGGCGCCCGAAATGCCCACGGTGCAAGAACAGGGTGTGGCGGATTATGATCTGCCATCCTTCGCCGCAGTAATGGGACCGGCGGGTATTCCTGCTGACATCGTGCAGCGCATGAATGCCGCGATCAATGAAGGGCTGAAGGACCCGGTACTCGTGCAGCGCTTATCGGCGAATGGCAATATTCCCTTCCCGTCGTCGCCGCAGGAATTCCAGACCTTGATGCGTTCCCAACGCGACAAATGGCGAGAATTAGTGCGGATTTCTGGCGTGCAGCCTGAGTAAGGCATGCATTCCATGCGGCGGCGTGGTTTGGAACAGGAGCGTATTTCATGAACGGGTTTTCTGAACAAATCATCGCCGCGGCTGAAGCGCGCCAGGCGGAAAGCATCGCCTTTCTACGCAAGCTGATCGCCTTGCAGCGCCAAGGTGAAGCGGCGGTACAGCAATGCTTTGCTGATCATCTACGCGATGCCGGCTGTGCCGTGGAAGCGCTTTCCTATGTGCCATCCGATGTACACATGCGCCATGAATTTGCCGAAGGTGAAGCCATGGCGCGTGAGGAGCGCGCCAGCATCATCGCGCGGCTTGCCGGCAGCGGTGGTGGCCCCAGCCTGATTTTCTTCGGCCATCCTGATGGTGAACCGCTCAAGAATACCGAAACCTGGCGGCATGATCCCTTCGCAGGCGATATCACCGATGGGCGCATCCATGGCTGGGGCGTGGCGGATGATCTTGCCGGCATCGCCATCATGGCCGAGGCAATCAAGGTTATCCGCGCGGCAGGCTTGCAGCCCAAGGGCGATATCATCGCGACAAGCACGCCATCCAAGCGCCATGCGCGCGGTGTCGCAGCGGCGATGCAACATGGTTATGTCGCCGATGCTGCGATTTACGTGCATCCGGCGGAAAGCGGCGTCGGCATGCAGGAAATCAAGGCGATTTGCAGCGGACAGCTTTATTTTCGCCTGACCGTCGCGGGACGCGGACCGGATACGAAGGAACCCGGCCATACTGCCTTTGCGCATCTTGCGGTGAATGCCTTGGACAAGGCGATGCTGGTGAAGGCGGCGCTTGATAGGCTTGATCAGGCACGCGGGGCGCGTGTGCATCATCCCGGCATTGAAAGCGTTGTCGGGCGCGCCACCAATATCATGGTCTCCCATATTGCCTGCGGCGATGCCGCGCGTTTCAGCCGTATCCCGACAAGCTGCGTCATGGGTGGCGCCGTTTCCTTCCCACCAGGAGAGGCGATGGAGAAGGTGCAACAGGAAATCACCGATTGCATCACAGCTTGCGCGCAACAAGACGCCTGGATGAAAGACCACCCCCCCAAGCTTGAATGGCTTTCTGGCGTCACAGGCGCGGAATTGCCGGCAGAATCGCTGCTTTTTGGCGCGGTAAGTGCTGCGGTTTCCCGCGTGACTGGCCTCTCACCCTTTGTGAATGCCATGCATACATCATCTGATATTCGCGTGCCGATGGTGCAGAAGGGCATCCCAACCGTCGGCTTCGGGCCGCTTTGCGGTGATCTGACCCAGAATGGCGGGCATGATGAATGGGTGGATGTGGAAGATTATCTGCGCGCCATCAAGGTTGCGGCCGATAGCGCGCTAAGGTGGTGTGGTTCGGTCTGAAAACCTGCCCAATGCGTTGCGGCCTTGCTGGTCGGATCTTCGGAAACCAGACGCTATGCCTGAACACCAACATTGAACAGCTTGGCTGGATTCTCACCAATCATGCGGCGGATCTCGGTTTCGCTGAAACCCTCGCTCTCAACAAGCATGAGGTATTCGCGGAACGCCTCAACCGGCGGCGGCAGCAGATAAACGCCTGCGTCGGTTGACAGGATCGCCCGGTCGCCGGCGGCGCGGATGCGCGGTGTGAAATCCTGAATGACGCTATTAGCAGCGATCTTGTGCTTTTCATCATCAACATGCGTCAGGCCAACCTGTGTTGCATGGGTCAGTACAAAGAAGGAAAACTCGGCATAAGCGCCGAGCGCTGTGATCGCCGCGATTTCGTCGGGCGCATAGCGCGCGCAATGGGTGCGGATGCGCGCAACGCCGCGACGCTTGGCTTCTTCCGTCAGCGCAACCGCCTCCCGCGCAGAGACATGGCCACAGTCAAAAACTACATCCTTCGCGGCGCAGAGTTCCATAATGGCAGGTACGGGGTCGGGCACTTTGCCGCTTTCCGGCACAAAAAAAGTGGTCTCCAGGAAAGCTGGGCTGCGCCCCTCACGCATCGCCACATGGCGGGTGTGATGCGTGGGCAGGCTGACAAAGCGCGCACCAGTCCCGGGGCCATAGCCATAACCGATCGCAGTTCGCGCTGCTTCCAAGGTCACGCCGCCTGCGGTTGGTTGCATGATCAGGCCGCCAAATGCCTCAACACCCAGGTGACCGAGCTCATCATTCACCAGCGCGGCAAGGCCAGATGTATTCTGGAAATTGCACATGATGCCGATGGCGCGCATGCCGGCCGCTGCCGCTTGCCGTACCGCATCAAAGGCATTCACGGCGCGGCCGGAAAGATGCGGGGCGCAATGAATATGACAATCAATGGCACCTTTTAGAAGGTGCATCCCAGGCGGGGTGAAGGGCATGGTGGGCTTCCTTAGATTTTTGCACGCCGACCAAGCCGCGCTTCAAGATGTTCTCCGAAGCGTTTGGTTGGCCAGCAGATGAGGAAATAGACAATCAGGATGGTGCCGAAGCATAGCAAGGCAGAAAAGCCA
>CAMCEP010000157.1 GCA_945873675.1 Asaia bogorensis | reverse complement strand
GCGCAAGCTTCCTGGTGGAATTTGGGCTACTGGGCCTGACAGCCGGCTTGCTTGCGGCGGCAGCCGGCACGGCGGCTGCCTGGGGCGTGGTGCGCTTTGTCATGCGCGCCGATTGGGTATTTCTGCCGGGCACTCTGGCAATCACAGTGCTGGCCTGCATGGCCATAACACTCGCCTTCGGTTATGCCGGAACGGCCTTCGCGCTGCGCGCCAAGGCGGCCCCCTTGCTCCGCAATGAATAGGAAGCCCGCTATGGCCGAGGATGACAAACTCTCCACGCTTGATGCCACGATGCTCCGCCGCGCCTTTGCGCTGGCCGGTGAGGCGCGCGCGCGCGGTGATCGCCCCTTTGCCGCGGTGATTGCCGATGAACAGGGAAAGCTGCTGGCGGAAGCCGGGTCCACCCAGGGCAAGGGTGGCGGCGGGACGCTCGCACATTCCGAGATGAATGCGCTGCAGGCGGTTTTGCGTGCCAGCCTGCCGCGCGATGTTCTGCGCCGCGCGACCATTTATTCATCGGGCGAGCCCTGCGCCATGTGTTCGGCGGCGATATTCTACACCGGCATCGGCCGCGCGGTTTATGGACTTTCCGCTGGCGCCATTTTGCATTTACGGAACGCCCAGCCGCATACCGCCGGGCTGTCGCTTTCCTGCCGTGCCGTGCTGGACAGCGCGGCAGAGCGCGTGGAAGTGATTGGCCCCTGCTTGGAAGAAGAAGGCGCGATGCCACATAAGGGCTATTGGCAGGAAGGTGCCGCCTGACACACCGGTTGCCGACCGGAATTAGCCATGCGTTAATCCGACGCGCCGAGACCTGGCCAAATGGAAGGAACTCCTGATCATGTTTGCAAAACTCTCCGCGCGCCTGCGCCAGGGTGCCGTTCTTGCCCTGCCGCTTTTAGCGCTGGCCGGCTGCGCCACGCCAACGCCCGAACCCCCCGTTGTTGTCTCCACCACCCGCGAAATGGTTGCGGCGGTAGACCGGGTGGATGCCCGCACCAGGACCATTGTGGTGCGCGGTCCGGACAATAAGCCGCAAACCTTGCAGCTTGGCCCTGAAGTCCGCAATTTCGATCAAA
The DNA here is from genome assembly GCA_945873675.1 of Asaia bogorensis. Taxonomy (GTDB): domain Bacteria; phylum Pseudomonadota; class Alphaproteobacteria; order Acetobacterales; family Acetobacteraceae; genus Neoroseomonas; species Neoroseomonas bogorensis_C. The sequence continues at coordinate 5,409 of CAMCEP010000157.1, read as the reverse complement.
TCCGCCGTGGCGACCGCGTGCGGCTGCATTATGAGGAAGCCGTCGCCGTACGCATGGCCCCCCGCGGCAGCCAGATGGAACCTGAAACCGTCGTGGGCGCTGCCCGTGCTGAACCTGGTGCCCGCCCCGCCGCCGGCGCTGCCGCCGCAACTCGCGCCCAGGTGCGCATCACCGCTGTGGATGCCGCCAATAACACCGTGAGCTTTGTGGGCCCGTCCCGCGTGGAACGCACGGTGGCTGTCCGTGCCCCGGAACTGCGCGAATTTCTGAAAACCTTGAAGGTGGGTGACCGCGTGGATGTCGCCATTGCCGAAGCCGTCGCCGTCCGGGTTGAGCGGCCGGAGCGTTGATCGGGCCTGGGCGCCCGATAGTTTGACCGGCGGGCGCCCCCCTATTGATTTAGATTACGAAATTTCCATATTATATGCCGAAGGGGAATCCTCCCCGCTTATTAGGAGTCTGTCTCGTCATGGCCTCTGGTCCCGACACGCGTTACACGACCGGCTGGGGTCGCCCCGTCGCAGCCGATGCTGCGGCGATTGATGCCGGGCTGCGGGCATATATGCTCCGCGTCTATAACTGGATGGCGTCTGGCCTGCTGGTCACCGGCATTGTTGCTTATGTGATCGGCTCCTCGCCTGAGCTGCAACAGATGTTTTGGTCCGTGACCCGCGCTGCCAATGGCGCGCGCATCGTCTCGCCGACCATTCTGGGCTGGGTCGCGATGCTCTCGCCGCTCGCCTTTATTTTGGTGTTCACGTTTGGCATCAACAAGCTCTCGCGCCCCGCGGCGCAGGCGCTGTTCTGGGCATTCGCCGCTTGTATGGGGGCGAGCCTTTCGAACATCTTCATCCGCTACACGGGTCAGTCCATCGCCAGCACCTTCTTCATCACGGCGACGATGTTCGCGGCGGTGAGCTTGTATGGCTACACCACCAAGGCGGATCTGACGCGCTTTGGCAGCTTCATGATCATGGGCCTGATCGGCATCATGATCGCGGGTCTGGTCAATATCTTCCTGGCGTCTTCCGCGCTGGCCTTTGCGATCAGCGTGATTGGTGTGGTCGTGTTCGTTGGCCTCACGGCTTATGACACGCAGCGCATCAAGGCGGATTACCTGGAATTCGCCTATGCGGAAGGCACGGATGAAGCCGGCAAGCGGAGCGTGATGGATGCGCTTGGCCTGTATCTGAACTTCGTCAACCTGTTCCAGCTGCTGCTTTCCTTCATGGGGCAGCGCAACAGCGATTGATCAGCGCCTGACGGCCTGAACGGAAACCCCGGGGGCGACCCCGGGGTTTTTTATTTGGCTTATAGCCCCTGGTCTATCGGTACACGAAGCGCTTCTGCCAAACGGTTCGTCTCCGCCGCCATGCCAAGCACGGCGAGCAATTCACCATGCATCGCTTCAGTCATGCCCTTGGCGCGGGCTGCCGCTGTATGGGACGCTGTGCAATAGGCACACCCCGCCGCCGCTGACGCCGCCAGATACAGCATTTCCTTGGTGAGTGGGTCGAGCGCACCAGGCGCCATCACCTGCTTCAGGCTTTCCCAGGTGCGTTTCAGCGTTGGCGGATGCACCGCCAAGGCCTTCCAGAAATTATTGACGTCGGGCACGCCGCGCGCGGCTTTGATGTCATCATACACCGCACGCACTTCGGGCGCCGCATCGGCATATTCAATCAGTGGCATCAGGCGCCGCCCGGCAAGGGCCGGTAGGGCAGGGCGGCCAGGCGCGTCGCGTGCAGCGTGATGTCCTGCCAGACACTGCCCTTCACATAGGGGTCTTCGGCCATCCAGGCGCGGGCGGCTTCATCGGTTGCATGGCGCGTGACAGTGATGGAACCGATCATGCGGCTTCCGGCCTCATCCAGAATGGCGCCACCAATGGCCAGCGTGCCATCGGCCGCCATGGGCTGCATGCGCGCGACATGTGCCTCCCGCACGGCTTGGCGGCGGGCGGGTGCCTCGGCATCCGTGCCATCAAAGGCAATGGCAACCGTATGGGTGCGGGTGGAAGTCACCGGATCGCCCGGCTTGGGCAGGCGCTGATAGGGCAGCGGCGCGATGCGGAAGGGCAGGACGCGGATATCGCCCCAAACACCTTCCACCGAAAAGGGTTCTTCCGCGAGGTAGGCCTGAACCCCGGCCATATCCGGCACATCCAGGATCATGAGCGACCCGGAAGGCACCCATGCGGCGGTGAAAAGCGGTGTGCCGAAGGGCATTCGCCCATCTTCAGCCCAACGGCTGATCACCGCCCGGTGGCGGTCCATTGCCGCGGCGCGGCGGGTTTTATCGGCACCATCGAATGCGAGTATGGCGTAGCCCATGGCATTTCCCCTTTTGCAGAGGAGGTAGCATGCCATGGCGTGACGCTTATGCCAGGGGGGCAGAAGCCCCGCCTGCCTTAGTACATATGCTGCCCACCATTGATGGACAGCGTGGACCCGGTGACGAAATCCGCATCATCGGCGGTCAGGAAGACCACGCCGCGGGCGATATCCTCGGCCTTGCCAAGCCGGCCGCGCGGGATGCGGGCGATGATCTTTTCCAGAACATCGGGCGGCACCGCGCGCACCATTTCGGTATCAACATAACCGGGGGCAACCGCATTCACGGTAATGCCAAGCTTGGCACCTTCCTGCGCAAGCGCCTTGGTGAAGCCATGGATGCCCGATTTCGCCGCGGCGTAATTCACCTGGCCATATTGCCCGGCCTGACCATTGACAGAGCCGATATTCACGATGCGGCCAAACTTGCGCGCATTCATGCCTTCCCAGACCAGCTTGCAAAGATTGTAGCAGGAACCAAGGTTTGTATCGATCACCGCATCCCACATGTCGCGGTTCAGCTTGCGCATGGTGGCATCGCGCGTGATGCCTGCGTTGTTCACCAGGATTTCAATCGGCCCCACTTCGACTTCGATTTTCGCGATGGCTTCCGAGCATTGCGCGAAATCGGCGACATCGAATTTATAGCAGGGAATGCCGGTGCGATCGGTGAATGCCTTCGCCGCAGCATCATTGCCGGCATAGGAAGCAACCACGGTCCGGCCCGCCGCTTGCAGCCCTTCGCTGATTGCGGCGCCAATGCCTCTTTGGCCACCAGTAACAAGTGCAACACGCGCCATGAAATCTCTCTCCTGCAACGAATGTGATGGGCCGGCTGCCCCATGGCAGCCAGCCGTTCTCGGGGATTTGCGGCAGATCAATAGCGACTTGGCATTTTCGCGCTACAAAAATCACGCAGGCGGCCCGATTTTCCGCCCTGCGGAATAGCTTCTCCTCCCGAGACATTACCTAGCCGGCGCGCCCTCCTCCCCCAAGGCGCGCCGTTTTTTTGCTTTGGCGCCGGGATATGATAGAAAACCATCATGAAGGTCAGGGTTCTTTCTTTTCGAATTACCGCCGCGGCCGCCTAGCGCGCCGGGCTTTGGGCCTGCGCGCGCTGTTGGTAGCCGCCCAATGCCAGCCGCCCCGCCACCCTGAACCGGACCCAGCCCATGCTTTGTGCCCCTTTGACCACGCGCTTTGATCTGCGTGCCGAACCCAGCCCTGGCCTGCTGCCGCGACTGTTGCAGCCCTTCGCCAAGCGTGATGTGACGCCTGATCTGTTCCAGGCCCGCCGTGTGGGTGAGGAAATGGACATCACCATCACCTGCCATGACCTGGAACCGGGCATGGCGGCGCTGATTGCCGGCAATCTGGGGCAGGTGATTGGCGTGAGCCGGGTGGTGGTGACGCCTGGGGAAAGCCTCGCCACGCGCCGGGCATAGCGTTAGAAGGTGCCCATGAAGCCGCTGATCCTGACCATGGGTGAGCCTGCCGGGATTGGCGGGGAAATCACCGCCGGCGCCTGGCGTGCCTTGCGTGGCAGTGGGCCATGCTTTGCGCTGATTGATGATGCCAGGCGCGATTTTGGCGTGCCGGTGGCGCGGATTTCAGTGCCTGAGGAAGCGGGTGTGGCCTTCGCGCAGGCGCTGCCCATTCTGCATCGGCCCTTGGCCGTGCCGGTGGTCCCAGGCAAGCCAAACACAGCCCATGCGGGCGCGGTGATTGGCGCGATTGAAGAAGCGGTGGCGCTGGCTACGTCAGGCCGCGCGGCGGGCGTGGTGACCAACCCGATCCAGAAGGCAAGCCTGACCGCCGCTGGCTTCCCGCATCCTGGCCATACGGAATTTTTGGGCGAATTGGCCGGCACCGGCGTGCCGCCGGTGATGATGCTGGCCTGCCCGGAACTACGCGTTGTGCCGGTGACGGTGCATGAAGCTTTGGCGAAGGCAATTGCGCGGTTGAACCCCGCGCTGATCATGGAAACAACGCGGATTGTGGATGCCGCGTTGAAGCGCGATTTCGGCATTGCTGCGCCGCGCTTGGCGATTGCGGGTTTGAACCCCCATGCCGGGGAAGCCGGCACGATGGGCCGTGAAGAAATTGACATCATCGCCCCTGCCATCGCGGCTTTGCGGGCCGAGGGTATTGATGCGCGCGGGCCGATGCCGCCGGATACCATGTTCACCGCGCTCGCGCGGCCTGGCTATGACGCGGCGATCTGCCTTTATCACGACCAGGCGCTGATCCCGATCAAGACCATCGATATGGCGGGTGGGGTGAATGTGACGCTTGGGCTTTCCATTATCCGCACCAGCCCAGATCACGGCACGGCTTTGGATATTGCCGGCAAGGGCCTGGCTGATCCTGCTTCGTTGATCGCGGCCATCAGGCTCGCTGGGCAGCTTGCTGAAAAGAGAGGTTTGGCGTGAAGCATCTCGATCTATCGGTGAATGTTGATCATGTGGCGACGCTGCGCAATGCGCGCGGTGGCGTGCATCCCTGCCCGGTGGAGGCTTCACGCATTGCGGTGGAAGCCGGCGCTGATGGCATTACGGTGCATCTGCGCGAAGACCGCCGGCACATCAAGGACCGCGATGTGGAGCGTATTCGCGCCGAGATCGCGGCACCCATGAATTTCGAAATGGCGGCGACCGAGGAAATGGTCGCTTTCGCGGAACGCATCCGCCCGCCCTATTGCTGCATTGTACCGGAAAAACGCGCGGAGCTGACCACGGAAGGTGGTTTGGACGTACTACGCGCCGGGCCATCTTTGCGCGAAGCGGTGGCGCGGCTGCGTGCGGCCAATGTGCGCGTTTCCATCTTCATCGAAGCCGATGCGGCGCAGATTGAAGCCGCGGCGGCGATTGGCGCGGCTGCGATTGAATTGCACACGGGCACTTATGCTGAAGGGCCGGTCGCGGATCGGCCAGCGCAACTTGTGCGCTTGCAAGCGGGTGTTGCGGCGGCGCGGCGCGCGGGCTTGCTCTGCCATGCCGGGCATGGGCTAACGTATGAGACGGTGACCGATATCGCCCGGATGGAGGAAGTCACGGAAATCTCCATCGGGCATTTC